>JAZRGJ010000038.1:0-15178 GCA_045644125.1 Eubacteriales bacterium
AGGCGAGGTATAGGTATAGCGAGAGATCAACTCTTCGGTAAGAGTTGTGTGCCCTGCTTTTATAGCTTCGTTTGCGGCGTGAACTATTTCATCTCTGCCGCCGTAATTAAGAGCTATCGAGCATACGAACGCTCTTCCGCGCGACTTTTCTTCAAGCTCCGTTGCTATATTGCGAAGCTTTTCGGGCAAACGAGCCTTATCACCTAGGAATTTTATAGAAAAATCCTTATCCTTCTCTACCTTTTCGGTAACGGTTGTTGCAAGATAATTGAAGGCAAGCTCCATTATCGTGTCAACCTCTTCCTTAGGTCTTTTCCAGTTTTCGGTTGAAAATGCATAAAGCGTTACGTAATGAATACCGAGGGCGCGGAATTTCTGAAGAGCGCCCTGTATTCTTTTAGCGCCCTCTCTGTGTCCGACGGTGCGAGGAAGTCCGCGCCTTTTCGCCCATCTTCCGTTGCCGTCCATTATAATTGCTACGGAATTTAATCCGTTGCAATTAACTTCTTTCGTTTTTTTCTTAAAAAACAAAGCAAATCTCCTTACGAAATTTTAAATTTCCATTATTTCCTTGGTCTTTGCGGCGGTAACTGCGTCGATTTCCTTAACGTACTTGTCGGTAAGGTCCTGAACGCTCTTATCGGACTGTTTAGCTTCGTCCTCAGTCATTTCGGAATTTTTCTTCATGAGCTTAACTTTATCGTTAGCATCGCGGCGGATATTACGAACCGCAACCTTGGCATCCTCACCCATTTTGGAAATCTGCTTGCAAAGCTCGCGGCGGCGCTCCTCGGTCATAGGGGGGAACGCAAGGCGGATGCAGCTTCCGTCATTCTGGGGGTTGGTTCCGAGGTCGGACTGGTTGATTGCCTTTTCAATAGCTTTCATAGAGCTCTTATCCCAAGAGGTGATGGTAAGAGTTCTAGCATCGCTCGCCTTGATTTCTGCGATAGAGGAGATGGGAGTCATTGAGCCGTAATACTCAACCTCGATTCTCTTAAGAACGTCGGGGTTAGCCTTGCCCGCTCTTATAGTTGAAAGGTTCTCCTTATAGGATGCAATTGATTTCTGCATTTTTACTTCGTATTCTTTTACGTCAAGTTTCATATCTTATCTCTCCATTTAAAATTATTCTGCTAAAACTGTTGTTCCGACGCTTTCGCCGGATATTGCCTTGAGTATATCGGACGGATCTTTAAGTCCGAAAACTCTGATTTCTATTCCCGCTGACATACAGAAAGCGACCGCCGTTGAGTCTATCGCCTTAAGATTCATAGCGAGAAATTCCGACGCCTTTACGGTTTCAAGCTTTTTGGCATTCGGGTTTTTGCGAGGATCGTCCGTGTATATGTAGTCAACGTTTTTCGCCATAAGCATTGCGTCTGCCGAGATTTCAGCGCCTCTTACAGCGCCGGTTGTGTCGGTTGAGAGGAAAGGCACGCCAAGTCCTGCGCCGAAGATTACGACCTTGCCGTCGGAAAGATACCTTTTTGCAACGTCAGCGGAATATTCTTCCGCAAGAGGTGACATCGCAACGGCGGTCATTACCCTTGCGTCAACTCCCTGTCTTACAAGAGCGTCCTTAAGGCATACGGAATTAATAACGGTTGCAAGCATTCCCATTCTGTCGGCTTCCGTGCGGTCCATTTCTCCGCCCTGACGGCCGCGCCAGATGTTTCCTGCTCCGCAAACAAGCGCGATTTCGTAGCCGCTGTCAACAGCCTTTTTAACCGTAGCCGCTACTTCATCGACAAAATCCATATCGTAAATTTCATCTGAGCCATGCTTAAGGGCTTCGCCCGAAAGCTTTATCAAAACACGTTTCATAAAGTCCCTCGCTTTATAAATATTTATTCAATTTATTTTACAACAATTTTCCGTCTTTGTAAACAGTTTTTTAAAAGATTTTATAAAAATATTTTATATTTCTTCCCAATGCGCAAAAAAGGCGCCGATTTCGCGCGTTACGGCGAAATCGGCAAACGTTTTTATTTCTTAAGAGCTATCGTTGCTTTAGCCTTTTCAACTATCTTAGCAGCAGTCAAGCCGTAGATTTCAAGAAGGGGCGGAACCTTTCCGCTTCTTCCGTAAGAATCCTCAACGCCTACTCTCAAAGCGGGCACGGGGCAAGACTCGGAAAGAACCTCGCAAACGGCAGAGCCAAGGCCGCCGATAACGTTATGCTCTTCTGCGGTAACAACGGCGCCGGTTTTCTTTGCGGATGCGATGATGATGTCCTTATCTATGGGTTTTACGGTGTGCATATTGATAACCTCAGCGGAAATTCCCTCTGCCGCAAGCGTTTCCGCCGCTTCGTAAGCGAGGTGAGTCATAAATCCGCAAGCTATTATCGTAACGTCGCTTCCGTCCTTATACTTAACGCCCTTGCCGATTTCAAACTTATAGTCGGGAACAAGCTCGGGGGTAAGATTCGGAACTGCGAATCTTCCAAAACGAAGATACATCGGTCCTTCGGTGGTAATTGCCGCCTCAACAGCCGCATAAGCCTCGGTTGCATCGGCAGGACAAATAACGGTCATACCGGGGATGGTGCGCATGAGCGCAAAGTCCTCGTTGCACTGGTGGGTTGCGCCATCCTCACCTACGGTGATACCTGCGTGAGTTGCGCCTATTTTTACGTTAAGGTGGGGATAACCTATAGAGTTTCTTACCTGCTCAAAGGCTCTGCCCGCCGCAAACATTGCGAAGCTTGAAGCGAATACGGTTTTACCCGTGGTCGCAATACCTGCCGCAACGCTCATCATATTTCCCTCTGCTATACCGCAATCAAAAAATCTTTCGGGGAATTTCTTCTTGAACATGCCCGTTTTCGTTGCTGCCGCAAGGTCTGCGTCAAGCACGAGGAAATCATATTTTTCGCCAAGCTCCGAAAGAGCCTGACCGTAGCTTTCTCTTGTTGCTTTCTTATCTGCCATCACTGTTCTCCCTTCAGTTAAGAGTTTCGTCTATTGCGTCGAGCTCTGCCATAGCGACCTTGTAAAGATCTTCCTTGGGAGCCTGACCGTGCCACTCGCAAGCGTTTTCCATATAAGAAACGCCCTTACCCTTAACGCTCTTCGCTATAATAACCGTGGGCTTGCCCTTAACGGTTTTAGCTTCGCAGAACGCTGCTTCGATTTCTGAGAAATCGTGCGCATTTATCATAATAACGTGCCATCCGAACGCGCGGAATTTTTCGTCGTACGGGGTGGGATTCATAACCTCTGCTACAGGGCCGTCAATCTGAAGACCGTTCCAGTCTACTACTGCGACGAGGTTGTCAAGCTTATAGTGAGATGCGAACATTGCCGCTTCCCAAACCTGACCTTCCTCCGTTTCACCGTCACCGAGGATAGAATATACACGATAAGTATCACCGGAAACCTTTGCGGAAAGCGCCATGCCGCAAGCGGCAGATATACCAAGACCGAGCGAGCCCGTAGACATATCAACGCCGGGCGTTCCCTTCATATCGGGGTGGCCCTGAAGACGCGCGTCAGCCTGTCTTAACGTTTTAAGCTCCTCCTTGGGAAGATAACCGCGCTCCGCAAGTACGGAATAAAGCGCGGGAGCCGTATGTCCCTTGGAAAGAACGAATCTGTCTCTCTTTTCATATTTAGGATTTTTAGGATCGATATTCATTTCCTCGAAATAAAGATAGGTAATGATATCGGCAATTGAGAGCGAACCGCCGGGATGACCGCTGGCAGCGTTGTAAACTCCCTCAATGATTCCCTTACGAACACTGTTCGCAAGTCGCTTAAGTTTAAGCTCTTTTGACTGTTCCATAGCTAGACCATTCCTTTTTGTGTATTTAACGTGTATATTTTACAATAAATATTCGCATTTGTCAACATATGTTGCGGAAAATGAGAACAAAAAAAGAAAGCGCCTACTCAAGCCGCAAAATTTGAGCTTAAGCAAGCGCTGACTTTTAATAGCGTCTTCTCGTTTTGAGCTGGAATATAAATCCGAGAACCGTAAGAAGCGCTATGACGGATACCTCGAGTATCCAGGAATTGCTACCGAGCTTCGGAATTGCGCCAAGGTCGATAATGCCGATGGCGAATCCCGAGGTTATCATCCACGCGCCGAGCGCAGAGAATAAAAACATCTGAACGAATCTGAAGAAAATAAGCGATAAAACGAGGACGATCACCGCAACTGTCAATGCCGTTAACGATTTTCCTACCGAAAACTCATGCTGAGTGTCAAAGAAGAATCCGTGATAGCAAAGTCTATACATCGAATAGAGCACCGCAACCGAATACGTGGCAACGAAAAGCGACTTTGACAAAACCGCAGATACCGTCGCAACGACGATTCCGACAACCCAAGGAGAGATCGGAACTTCAGCAGGAATTACAGGCTCTAAGAAATAAACTCCAAGGAAAAATCCTACGATGAAAAATCCTACGAATTTTACGAATCCGCCCATCTTTTTACCGAAAAGAAGAACGAGGACTCCGAGCGCCATCAATATGTAAGGAACTGCTCCGATGAATCCGGATGCAAAGTTTTTAAGCGAATCCCATATCGAGAGCACGGCTCCGTCAGCCGTTATTGATTTATAAAGGTCAACAACCAGCTCCCAAAGATAAGCGAAACTGAAGCGCGCCCCAATGAGATGGCTTATGAAATCAGAAAAGCTCGTTACCGTAAGAACGCACCCCCCTTTTATTTTTCTTAGTCAATTATACCATACCCCGTGAGAAAAATCAAGAGGAAAAAGGCATTTCAAATATAAATTTTGTGTGAAGATTGGAATAACGAATTTTCAAGGAAATTATTTCCAAGAACAGTCGATAAAACCGTCGGAAGAAAGCTTCATCGAAACGCCGTAAGGCTCTGACATTTCGGCGATATATTTAAATATTTTCTCGGGATTTTTCGCAAGGCGGGGCAAGCCGACCTCGGATTTGTGTCCCCTCATTTTAATTTCAACGGGCAAAAGCTTTAACGATTTCAATTTTCCGTCCTCGGTTTCCCAAAGCGGAATCACCGTTAAAAACATTCTCTCGTCTTCCATAAGTCCTATCTTGAAGCCCTGCGAGCGCTTTTCGATAAGCTCACGCACGCCGAGCGAGGATTTAAGTCCGTGCTTGGCGTAAAAATCGTCGGGAGCGAATTCAACGCTGTAAAGTTCAAGAATAAAGTCGCCGAGCGAGTAGAATATCGGACAGTCGCGGTATACTTCGACGGGACGGAGAAGATGCGGGCCGTGGCCGATTACGGCGTTTGCGCCGGCATCAATGCAGGTGTGAGCGAAATCAACGAGGAACTTTGCGGGAATTTCTTTGGCATCGCCCGAAAGGTGATGGGAATGGACGGAAACCATAACGTAATCAGCCTGGAAGCGAGCCTCGTCAATTGCGGCTTTAACCCTTTCAACGTCGGCGGGGTTTACTTCCATTACGTATTCGTTTTTATCGCCCTTGACGAAACGCATAGTTCCGAGAATCGCTTCATTTTCGGGAATGGGTTTATAATATCCCTCTTTGACGATAATGTTTCTTTCAATGTTTATGCCGGTTTTTTCGGCGAGGGTTTTAACGAATTCGAGCTCCTCTTCTTTAACGCGGAGATATTTTTCAATGCGAAGACCGTTAATTCCCGGTCTTCCCTCAACTCTCGGGCTGGCTTCTCCCGCCATCATGGAGGGATCGAAATTTGCGTTTACCGAAATAAGCGCAACTCTGCCGTTCTTCGTTTCAAGGTATTTCGGAGCGGAGGCTTCCGCAAGATTCATTCCTGCGCCTGCGTTTACAATACCGGTTTCATTAACGTAATCCATGGTTGCAAAAAATCCGGGATACGAGAAGTCCATTGCGTGATTATTGTTAAAGCTCGTTAAATTGAAGCCGAATTCCAAAATATCGGAAAGAACCTCGGGGTTTGCTCTTATGTAAGTTCCGCCGCTGAACTGCGATGCGTAGCACTCGCCCTCGTAATTAAGCGTCGTTTCGAGATTGAAAAAGCTTGCGTCTGCTTCCTTGATATAAGGAGAAAGCTCTTCGTAGCCCTCGAAATTTTCCTGTATTCTTCTTTGAATTATAGCGTCGCCCGCTGCTGCAAATTTCATTTTTATTCTCCTTTTGAAAGTTCAAGTGAAAGCTCTATGGCAAGTTCCAAACCTATGGGGAGGGATGCTTTTTCGACCTTTTCCGCGCGGGTGTGCGCTCCGCTTCCGTAATAGACGCCGACGGCAACCGCCGGGATGCCCATTGACATCGGAATATTGCAGTCCGTTGACGCAGAATTTTTTACAACGGGCTTGCCCGCTTTTCGAGCTATCACCCTCTCGCATCTATCGACAAGCTTCGATTGAGCGCTCATATCCAAAGAGCTTGAAGCGCAAGGGCGCTCGCCCACGATTTTCACGGAAAGCTTTACGTCTTCCGTGTTTGCCTCTCGGAATATTTCTTCGAAACGGCATCTCATAATTTCAAGGCAATCAACGTTATCAGAGCGGTATTCGCAGAGCATACGAGCGCTTTCGGCTATCGTGTTGACGCTGGTGCCGCCCGAAATCTCACCTACGTTGTAGGTGGTTTTGGAATTTTCCCTTTCGGGAACGCTTATCGCATATATTTTTCCGACGATTTCGGAAAGCGCCGCTATTGCGTTTTTATTTCCGAATTTTCCGTAAGAATGGCCGCCCTCGGTTTTAACCTCAACTTCGTATCTCGTTGAGCCGACGACACGGTTGTGAATTACGTTCATTGAGGCATCGAAGCTTATAAATTCCTTTATTCTCTCTCCGAAATTTTTGCACAACTCGCGCGTGCCCTTGAGGTTTCCGAGTCCTTCCTCGCAGGAGTTGGCAACGAATAGGATTCCAACGCCCGTTTTTATCTTTTCTTCGCAAAAATACTTGGCTACGTGCATAAGGATGGCAAGGCTCGCCGTATCATCGCCGACTCCGGGGCAATGAATGAATTCTCCGTCGTCAACGTAGGGCATGGGCTCGGTGTCGGGAAAGACCGTGTCCGTGTGAGCGCATAATACGATAAGCGGCTCGCCGTCTTTCACGTTATATGGGAAAACGACGTTTTTCGCAGCGTCGATATAAGCGCCCTCGGCGCAGTTTTCATCAAACCATTTTTTACAGTACGCCGCGCGTGCGTCCTCAAAATTCGAGGGTGCGGGAATAAGACACATCTCACGCAAAAGAGCGTAAACGCTATCTATATTTTCTGCGAGAAATTTTTTCATTTTTCTTCTCCTTTTGCCAGAGTTGGATATAAGTTATAAACGGTTTTGCCGAGCTTTTTGGCAATTCTCAACGTTTGAGCGCTGCCGCCCATAAATCTTCCGACGTACGCTATCAGAATATCGCATCTTTCGGCAAGCTCCGTGTTTCGCGCTTTCATACAGCCGTCGTAGTACTCCTCCGCAAGATATTCAACCTCGTCAGCGGCGGAGAGGACGTATTCATAAAGAGATTTTTCGTATTCGTTCCATTTTTCCGACTGATTTTTGCAAGGCACGAGTATTTTCAGGCGCGCGTCGGGGTGAGTTATGCGGAAATTTATTACCGCCTTTGCCGCAACGGTATCAAAGCCTATCGCTCCGCCCGCAAGAAAGCATCTGACGCCGTTTTCGTAGGCAAACTCCACGGCTCTTAAAACAAGGGCTTCAATGCTATGTTTATGCTGTTTATTTATCACTCTGTGGCCTGTAAACGAACATATCTTTTCCATCATCGCCCTCCTTAAAAAATCTTCTATTATATTCTAACATGATACTTAAGCTTTGTCAACGAATATACAACTTTTCTTTATTTAAGCTTTATTTTGAAAAAGCCTTGACTTTTCATAAAACTTGTGATATAATCTTGCCTAACGACGCTTGGAGCTTGCGCTCTCGGTGAATCTTTCGGAGGAAATTATGGACGACGGCGACGCGGACAATTGTCAGATGTGCACCGTAATTTTTAATATAAATTCAAGGTATAACCGTGCTTAAAAGGGACGGTTATGCCTTTTTTGCCTTTTTTCGAAAAACACCCCCTATTTTTACGTCGTTTGAAAGGAATTTTTTAAAAAAACAATCATGAACTACCCTTTGCAAATTGCGCTCATTGTATTTTGTCTTTTAATGTCAGCGTATTTCTCAGCTACGGAAACAGCGTTTTCAACGCTTAACAAAATCAGAATCAAAAACCTCGCAGAAGACGGCAACAAAAGAGCGAAGCTCGTTTACAACCTTACGGAAAAGTACGACACGATGCTTTCCGCCGTGCTTATCGGAAACAATATCGTAAACATCTTAAGCTCCTCTCTTGCAACGGTGCTTTTCATAGACATAATGGTTAAAAGCCCGGATTTAGCAACTACCGTTTCAACTCTCGTTATGACGGTTTCCGTACTTATCTTCGGTGAAATAACCCCCAAAACCATAGCAAAAAGATGCCCTGAAAAGTTCTCCATGTTTTCAGCTCCGCTTCTCAAGGGACTTATGATAATTTTCACCCCCTTCACCTTTATCTTCCAGCAGTGGCAGAATCTTCTTTCAAAGATTTTCAAGTCTGACGACGATAAGGGCATCACGGAAGAAGAGCTTATCTCTATTATAGAAGAAGCCGAGGAAGAGGGCGACTTTGACAAAGAGGAAAGCACGCTTATCAAGAGCGCAATTGAATTCGGCGACCTTGAGGTTGGAGATATTTTCACCCCGAGAAGAGATATTACCGCCGTTTCCTCCGAGGTAACGAAAGAGGAAATCGTTAACGTATTCGCCGAGTCGGGATATTCAAGAATCCCCGTTTACAACGACGATATTGATAACATAATCGGTATAATTTACTACAAAGACTTTTACACCATGGCGCTCAATACGGAAATTCCCGTGTCGGAAATCATAAAGCCCGTTATCTACGTTGCAAAGTCACAGAAGATAAACGACCTTCTTAAAGAGCTTCAGTCAAAGCAGCTTCACCTTGCGGTAGTTATGGACGAATTCGGCTCAACCGCCGGTATCGTTACTCTTGAAGACATACTTGAAGAGATAGTTGGCGAAATCTGGGATGAGCACGACGAAATCGTTGAAGAAATCACGAAAATCAGCGAAAAGGAATACATCGTTTCCGGTATGGCGAACGTTTCTAAAGTATTCGACCTTTTCGATATTAACGACGACGAAATCGAAGCTCAGACCGTTAACGGCTGGGCAATGGCGACACTCGGAAAAATCCCCGAGGTTGGCGACAGCTTCGAGAGCGACGGACTTGCGGTAGAAATTCTTGAAATGGACGACAAGCGCGTTGAAAATCTTCGTATAATCGACATAAGAGAAGACGAAGACGAGGAAGAAGACCGCCACAAGAAAAAGCACGACGAAGAAGAAAAGTCCGACGAAGAATAAAAACAAAAAAAGAGCGAGGATGCAAAATTTGCATCCTCGTTTTGATTTTCAAGGTTTATTTGACCTTAAACACTTTTTTGAACATTTTTGCTCTGTAGTTTTTGGGATTGTCGCTTTGCATTGACGTTTTCAAGCAAAAAAGGGTATGTCGCCCAAAGATTATATTAAATTTGAAATAAATAAAAATAGCAATTGACACGCGATTTTTTATATGTTAAAATATGGGTATAAACCACCCCGAAAGGAAAACACAGCAATGCAGGTAAAACCGCTTAAGCTTGAAGAATTAAGCCTTGAACAAAAAATAGGTATGCTTTTCACCGCGAGAGGCCTCGGCTCTCAGGAAAACCGCGAATTCGTAATTGAAATGATAAAGAAAAGAGCTCTCGGCGGCTTACAGATAACCGTAGGTCCGGGCGCTGAAAAAATAGCAAAGGAAATAAGAGAAATTGCAGATTACCCGATTCTTATCGGCGCGGATATGGAAAAGGGCTATCCCAATTCCGATTTGCAGATTCCCTCTCAGATGGCGCTTGCCGCAATAGACGACGAGGAGCTTGCTTATCAGTTCGGCGCAGTCAGCGCTATTGAAGCGAAAAAAGCGGGCTACAGCATGATATGGGGCCCCATAGTTGATTTGCTTTCAGGTCCTGCAGAGTGCAAGGTTGCAAGATGCCTTGGTGACGATCCGGAATTCGTTGCCCGCATCAGCGGAGCTATGCTCAGAGGATTTTACGATAACGGCGTTCTCGCAACGGCGAAGCACTGGCCCGGCGGCAGAGATATAAATAACGACGGACACATGTTCTCGAACGCCTCGGATCTTACCGAGGAGGATATAATTTCCTTCGATGCAATTCCCTATAAGAGAGCTATTGAAAGCGGAAATCTTCACGGAGTTATGTCAGGGCACACTGTTTATAAGAATATAACCGATTATCCCACGACGCTTTCAAAGGAGATGATTTCCATCTTAAGAAAGCTCGGATTTGACGGAATGATTATAACCGACTCGTTTGCAATGATAGGTATTCTTCAGCGCTACGGTGAAAAGTACTGCTACGGAAAGTCTATCGAGGCAGGAAACGACAACATTCTTCCCAACTACCGCATAACCCTCAAGGAATCCTACGATATGCTGATGGAATGTTATAAAGAGGGGATATTCTCGGAAGAAAGACTTAACGATGCAGTAAAACACGTTATCGAGGCGCAGAATTTCACAATGAAGCCCGCAACGCTTGACGAGCCCTCCGAATATCAGCGCAAGTGCTTTGACAGAATAAGCCGCGAATGTGTAACTCTCGTTAAAGACGATAACGTTCCCGTAGCTCTCGGAAAGAATACTAAGAAGCTCTTCATTATCGTTAGCGCAAACTCCTATAACGACGAAGAAAGAGGAGTAAGCTACGAAATAGGCGACGTTGGCTCTATTAACTCTTCAAACGTAAACAAATTTAAAGGCGATATACTCAAAGCTTATCCCGATGCGGATATAGTCGTTATAAACCAGCTTCCCAGCCCCAACCAGCTTGAAATCGCCTGCACTGCGGCTTCAAAGGCAGAAGAAGTAATTTTCGTTAACTTTACCCTCTCCCGTTCATACATCGGAAGCGAAACCGTAACCAACCACGTAATCAAGCTTATGGCGTCTATGGAAAACAAGCTTTCCGCTATAATTCAGCTCGGAAATCCTTACGCTATGCAGGATATTCCCCACTTCCCACGTTACGTTATGACTATGGGCGGAAACATTGACAGCGTTGAGGCAGCTCTCGACGTTCTTACCGAAAAAACAGTTGCTCGCGGCAAGATGCCGATGGCGGTTAAATTCAAATAATAGATAAGCCGACGCACGAAAATGCGTCGGCTGTTTTTTTACTGTTTTTTATAAGTTCCGGGATAGAAAAGTATCAGCATCGGGAAAAGCTCAAGTCTTCCCGCAAGCATAACGAATGAGAGAACTATTTTTGAAAATCCCGAGAAGAAAGCGTAATTTCCAACGGGGCCTACCGCTTGAAGACCGGGGCCGATGTTGTTTATCGTCGCAACGATTGACGTGAAGTTGGTGACAAGATCACGCCCCTCGAACGAAATGAGAATAAGCGACACGACGAAAACTATGATATAGCACATCATGTAAGCGTTTACGGAGCGCACGACCTCACGGTCAACCTCCTTGCCGTCGATAGAAATTTTTCTCACACGTCTTGGGTGGATTATGGTTCTGATTTCCCTTGACATACCCTTAACGAGTATCACGAGGCGCGACACCTTTATACCGCCGCCCGTGCTTCCTGCGCATGCGCCGATAAACATTAAGAGAACGAGGATGGTTTTTGAAAGTTCAGGCCATATATTGAAGTCTGCGCTTGCGAATCCTGCTGTTGAAATGATGCTTGAAACGTTAAAGAGCGAATGGCGGAATGCTTCGCCGAAGCTCTCGTACTTACCGCCTGCGAATATATTTACGCTTATCACGCCAACTGCTACGAAGACTATGATTAAAAACACCTTCAATTCGGTTGAGAGGGCTTCCTTGATTTTTCCTCTGAACGCAAGATAATAAGATGCGAAATTAACGGAGAAAATCAGAAGAAATACCGACGTTACCACCTGCGCATAAGGCGTTGATGATATGAAGCTGTCGTTATTTATCGAAAATCCGCCCGTGCCTGCGGTTGAAAAAGCTACGTTAATAGCTTCAAATGCGCTCATTTTACCTAAAAGAAGCAAGATGAACTGCAAAACGGTCAAGCCGATGTATATAAGATAGAGTATAAGAGCCGTGGTTTTTATCTTTGGCACAAGCTTTGATACGGATGGGCCGGGGCTCTCCGCTCTCATAATATTCACGTTATGCGCTCCGCTGAGAGGCAAAAACGCCATTATGAATACGAGGACTCCCATACCGCCTATCCAGTTGGTGAAGCTTCGCCATATAAGTATGCACTTAGGAAGATTTTCCACCTCTATGAATATGCTTGCGCCGGTGGTTGTGAAGCCCGAAACGGTTTCAAAAAACGCATCGATATAGCTTTTCGTTGAGCCCGAAAATACGAATGGAAGCGCGCCGAAAAGACTTAAAACTATCCACGAGAGCGCCACTATCATAAATCCGTCACGGGAATAAAGCTTGGTATTTTCCGGCTTTTTCAAGACGAAAAGCGTTCCGACGCTTCCTACCGCAAGTATCGAATATAAGAACGAGAGAGTCTCGCTTTCCCAAAAAACGACACCGGTTATAAGCGGAAGGAGAAAAAACGCCGCCTCGAAAAGCATAAGCCATCCGAGCGTATATTTTATCATTCTGTAATTCATTTTTTAAAATGAACCTCGCTTTAGACGAAAATTTAAATCATTACCTCGGAAATATCGTGAAGACCGAGAATTTTTGAAACTATTATAACGGCATCGCCCTTTTCAATAGTATCCTGACCTCTTGGGATTATAACCTCGCCGCCACGGAGTATAGCGGCGATAAGAACGTCGCTTTTAAGCTTTAAGGACGCCAAGGGCTTGCCCGTAATCATTGAGTTTTCGGCAACTATAAATTCCGACGCCTCAACCTTATCTTTGATTACGCTATACATTGTTTCAACGTTGCTTCCGAGCGTATTTTTCATAGCTCTTACGTAGCGCACTATCATATCCGAGGTTATATTTTTCGGATAAACCGAGGTATCTATGCCGAGATGCTTTATTATATCGTCATACTCGGAGCGGTTGATTTTTGTGATAACCTTTCCACGAGAGGAGGCTTTTGCGAAAAGCGAGAGAAGTATGTTCTCCTCGTCGTTTTCCGAAAGAATTACGAATGCGTCCGTGTTTTCGATTCCCTCTTCAACGAGAAGCTCTCTATCCGTTCTATCGCCGTTTATTACCACGGCCTTTCTGTGAAGCGAGCTGAGGTTAGCGCATTTTTCGTAATCGTTATCAATAATCTTCAGCGAAATTCCGGAATCTCTGAGAAGCTCGCAAAGATATTCGGTGATATTCCCTGCGCCAATCAAAATCATATCCTTGATTGAATGTTGCTTATATCCGATTTTCTTGAAGAAATCGGCTGCGTTTTTACGAGAGGCGATTATCGATATAAGATCACCGCCCTTAAAGACGAAATTACCGTTGGCAATATAAGCGTCCTCATCTCGCTCAACCGTGCAGACGAGTATGTCGCAGCGAAGCTTTGCAACTACGTCTTTAACCGGCATACCGACGAGGGCGTTTTCCTCGGGAAGCTTGAATTTTAAAAGCTCAACCTTTCCTTTTGCAAACGTGTCTATATTCGTTGCCACGGGGAAATGAATTACTCTCGCAATTTCCTCTGCCGCTGCGTATTCGGGGTTTATAACCATTGCAAGCTCAAGCTCGTTTTTTAAATAATCAGCCTCGCTTCTGTACTCGGGGTTTCGCACCCTCGCTATAACGCGGCACTTTCCCGATTTTTTGGCAATAGTACAGCAAAGAAGATTCAATTCGTCCGATTCTGTGACGGCAATGAGCAAGTCAGCTTCTTCAATTCCCGCTTCTCTCAAAGTCGTATTCGTTGCGCCGTTGCCGACGACGCCCATAACGTCAAGCTTTTCGCTTATGCTTTTAACTTTTTCCTGCGAAAGATCAACGACCGTTATATCGTTGCCTTCCTCGCCAAGCTCTGCGGCAAGCGTTTCTCCAACCTTTCCGCAACCGACGATTATTATTCTCATATTCTACCTCTTTATCTGTTGTAGCTTATTCTAATCTCTTTTCCGAAATTGTTATCTCCTATCGCAAGGAGGGACAGGGATTCAAGAGTTCCGTTAAAATGTAAAACTTCAAGACTGTCGCACATATAAAACGCCGTGTCTTCTATGATTCTGAGAGTGTCAGGGACGGTTACTTTCGTTCCTCGGAAGCCTATAAACGAAAGCGTCGTAATCTTCTCAACGCCGTAAGGAATCACGAGCTCCGTCGCATCCATTCCGCAAACAGTAAGCTCGTCTGCGTATATCATGGGGTTTGCGCTTCCGGTGCTGTCAGTATAAAAGAATGCCTTGCACCATGCGGAAATATCCGTTATATCAAGATTCTTTATAGCCTCGCAATTATAAAAAGCCAGGCCGCCGAAATATTCAACTCCGCATCCCACCGAAACGTATTCGAGCGATATACAGCTGTTAAAGGCGGACGTGTCAATTTTCTTGACGCTGTCGGAAATGGCGAGAGTTTTAAGCGAGCTGCAATTTGAAAACGCAGATTCGCTTACCGTCACAACGCCCTCTCCGAGCACGAGCTTTTCAATTCCTCGGAATCCGAAAAACGCATACGGGCTTATTTTTTCCGCCCCGTTGATAACCAATTCCTTTGCGTCACGCCCGGAAACGTAAAGCTTTTCGGCGTCGGTGATGGGGTTTGCGTCAATATTCTGAAAATCAATCTGACACCAAGCGGCTACGTTTTGAACGTGGATTTCGCTGATTGCGGAGCACTCGGCAAAAGCATCTCTTCCAATCGTTTTAAGAAGAGGATTCACGTAAATTTTTTCAAGCGATTTGCATCTTGCAAAAGCGCTGTTATCAATAATTTCGAGCGAATTCGGGAGCTCTATTTTCTTAAGACTTACGCAATCGGAAAATGCGCTGAAGCCGATTTCCCGAATATTCGACGAGAAAACGACCTCTTCAAGAGCCACGCAATCATCAAAAGCGTAATCGTCTATCAAAACCAAGCTTTCGGGCATTTTAACGCTTTTGAGATTTTTATTTCCGTAAACCGCAGAGCGGCCGATGGCAACGATGGCTTTTCCGTTAACCACCGAAGGAATCACAAG
>JAZRGJ010000039.1:0-9235 GCA_045644125.1 Eubacteriales bacterium
GACATGGCTACGATCCGACTTGTGCTCCCTGCGAGCTTGAGCCTTGCGATAAATACAAATTCAAGGTTTCGCTTTCGTCCTTTAAGGAGGATAAAAGCACCGAGCCTTGCGTTTGCAAGGTGATTTCCGATGGCGGTATAACGGTAAAAACTATAGAAAATATAGGCTCGGAGTTTTCGTTTGAGGTAGAATCAAAGACGGCGCGCTATTTTTATCTCAGGCTTTCGGATTACGAGGGCAGAAGAACCTGGTCTATGCCCGTATTTACGGGAAGAGAGTTTGAAAAGAAAACCGAGCCTTCACTAAGCCCCATATCTTCCGAAAAATTCACGGCATTTGATAGAATTTCAGGAAAGGATGCGCACAACGCGATTGACGGAAACCCACATAATTTTTGGCTCAGTGATACTGAACGCGCATCAATTCTTATTGATATGGGTGAGATGCGGAAAATTCGCGCTCTTGGAATTTGCCAAAGAATAGTAGTGCATAATCTTAAAGACGACTGGCGCTCCTCGGATTATACGCCGGGATTCCCGTTTGAGTATGAAATATATACGAGCGCTGACGGAAAAACGTTTGAAAAATGCCGCGAGGCTGTTTTGAGAACCTTTGGTTTTGAGGAAATCGTTGAGCTTCCAAAACACGAAGCAAGATACGTTGTATTCGAGGTTAAAAGCACAGTAGGAAGCTATAGCGGATTTAAAAAGTACGAAAATGCTCCCGTATCTATCGGCAATATAGCCGTTTTTGAATAAAATCAGAAGAAAAGCGAAGCTGTTTTTGCAGCTTCGCTTTTTATTTACTCAGAATTTCCGTGTTTTTCTTTCAATATCTCAACGTTTCTGTCAACCGTTTTCTTATGCAGGGGATACCAGAACCATAAAATAAGCGAAAGAAGAGCGAATCCTATAGCGGGAACGAGAGTGGCAATATTAAATATTCCGTCAAGAACGCTCGGCTCAAATGCGGTTTGATCCGAATAGCCAACTAAGGTGAGAAGTAAGCCGGTGATTCCGGCTGATGCCGCTTGACCGAGCTTTCGAGCGAAAGAATATATTGCGTAAATCGACCCGTCCTCACGGATTCCGTGCTTGATTTCGGAGTAGTCAATAACGTCGGTTATAAGAGCCCAGGAAACCATAGAAAAGAATCCGAGCCCAAGCCACGCAACGAAATTGAAGCCGACGTAAACCCAAACGTTTTCCGGCCTTATGAAGAATACGAGTATTAAAATTGCGGCGGCAAGCAGGTTGGATGCGGAGCTTAATTCCGCTTTTCCGAAGCGTCTTGCAAGCGGCTTTGCTCCAATAGCCGCAACTATCATTCCAAGCATCATCGTTAAGGTTGAAATCGATAGCGCAACGGGGTTGCCGTAATAGTTCGGGAAAATATAGTTCGCCATCGATTGCATGGTAAGCTGGGCGAGGAGCATAACGATTGATGCAAAAACTATAGAAATTAAGGCTCGGTTAGAAAAAGCTTCGCGGAGAAGCTCGCCGACCTTTTTGCCTTTATGCGCTTCTCTGTTTTCCTCAGGCATAACTCTTTCTGTCGTGAGGTAATAGCAAAGAAGATAGGCTATAATTGAAAGCACGGAGAAAACTCCCGCAATCCAAGTGAAAGTCGGGCCGTGGAGAATTGAGTTTCCTGCGGCGTCTTTCGTGTAAGCTACGAGCGGTATTCCCGCTCCGACGATAACTCCCGCAAGCGTTCCGCCGAGCGTGCGGAAGGTAGAGAGCGACTGTCTGTCGTGAGGATCGGCTGAAATGGTAGACGCCATCGAGCCGTAAGGAATGTTGATAGACGTATAGAAAATTGAGCCCCAAAGTATATAAGTTATGGCAAGCCATGCGATTTTAAACGCCATTGGCATATCGGAAAGCGAGCTTTGATATATAAGGAAAGAAGCTATTGCAACGGGAGCGCACATTCTTCTTATCCAAGGCTTGAATTTGCCGACTCGAGTGCCTCGGCTTCTGTCGCAAATTCTTCCCATTGTTATATCCGTAAAAGCGTCAATGAAGCGTGTCAGCATCATTATAACTCCGACAACAGCCGCAGAAACGCCCATAACGTCGGTATAGAACTTTAGAAGGAAGCTTGACGAGAGAATAAACGTGAAATCGTTGCCGAAATCTCCGAAAAGGTATCCAAGCTTGTCTTTTATACCAAAAGGCTTATGTTCCCGTGAAAGTGCTTGATTTTGCATTTTTGACTCCTGAGTTTTGAATATTTTTTGATTATCCGTCAAATCATAATTTAAAGAGAAACACCGAAAGCATGATTTTTATACTTATTTTACACAGCTTTTCGGGTTTTATAACACGAGAGTGAAAATGGAGGATGAAATGCGCAAAATACAAAATTTTAACGATGCATGGACTTTTTCGAAAGAGCCTTTGACGTTTAAAGACTTCAGAACGGGTGAAAGAGTGAATCTCCCTCACACCTGGAACTGTGAGGACGGGCAGGACGGAGGAAACGATTACTACCGTGGAGAATGTTATTACGCCAAGGAATTTGACCTCTCGTCGCTCCCCGAGGGCGACGTTTATTATCTTGAAATAAACGGAGCGAATTCAAGCGCGACAGTTTTCCTTAACGGCGAGGAGCTTTGCCATCACGACGGCGGCTATTCACGCTTCAGAGTTGAGCTTAAAAATATAAAGGAGCATAATTTAATTATAATTAAGGTTGACAATTCGCCAAATAACAGCGTCTATCCGCAGTTTGCCGATTTTACGTTTTACGGTGGACTTTACCGTGACGTAAATATTATTGCAGCGCCGTTTTCGCACTTTGATCTTGAATATTACGGCGGCCCCGGAATAAGAATTCAGCCGGAAATTACGGGAAATGACGCCGAGGTTGAAATTGAGGTTTATATAAAGCACGCAAAGAAAAATCAGAGCCTTGAATTCGTGATAACCGACCATGCGGGCAGCCCCGTGTCAAAAATGACGGCGGATACCAACGAGCGCACCGTCAGAATGAAGATTGAGAACGTAAGGCTCTGGCAAGGAAAGCGTGATCCGCACCTCTATCATGCGGAGGTGGGGCTTTTTGAAGACGGAAAGCCCGTCGATAAAGTGTCGTCAAGATTCGGTTGCCGTGAATTTTCCGTTGACGCCGAGCGCGGTTTTATATTGAACGGAAAGGAATACGCCCTTCGCGGCGTGTCGCGCCATCAGGATAGGGCGGGAGTGGGCAATGCGCTTTTGCGAGAGCATCACGAAGAGGATATAAAGCTTATTCTGGAAATGGGCGCAAACTCCGTAAGACTTGCGCATTATCAGCACGATGAATACTTCTACGAGCTTTGTGACGAGGCGGGGCTCGTAGTATGGGCGGAAATTCCTTATATTTCGAGGCACTTGAAAGACGGCGATAAAAATGCCGAAAGCCAGATGCAAGAGTTGGTTATACAAAATTACAATCACCCGTCCATATGCTTTTGGGGGCTTTCAAACGAAATAACTATGGGTGGCAACACGGAGGGGCTCTTGCCGCTTCATACGCTTCTTAACGGCCTTTGCCATACGCTCGACTCAAAGCGACTTACAACCGTCGCCGCCGTTACGACTTGTCCTATTGATGCGGAATACCTTAAAATTCCCGACCTTATCGCTTATAATCATTATTTTGGCTGGTACGGCGGCGAGGTGGAAATGAACGGCGAATGGTTTGATAAGTTCCACGAAAAATATCCCGAAAGGCCGATAGGTATAAGCGAATATGGGTGCGAGGCTCTTGATTGGCACAGCCCGCAGCCAAAGCAGGGGGATTATACGGAAGAATATCAGGCGTATTACCACGAAGAAATGATAAAGCAAATCAGCGAGCGGAAATATCTTTGGGCAACTTTTGTTTGGAATATGTTTGACTTTGCCGCAGATGCGAGAAACGAAGGCGGCGAAGCCGGAATGAACCATAAAGGCCTTGTGACTTTCGACAGAAAATATAAAAAGGATGCTTTTTACGCTTACAAGGCGTGGCTTTCCGATGAGCCTTTCGTTCACATTGCAGGAAAACGCTATGAAAGGCGCAATGAAGAGGAAAGCGAAATCAGCGTTTATTCAAATCTTGAAGAGGTAGAGCTTTTCGTAAATGGGAAAAGCGTAGGAAAAAAACGTGGAAAGCCATTCTTCAAATTTAAAATTAAAAACGAGGGCAAAAGCGAGCTTGTCGCCAAGGCGGGTGAGTATAGCGATTGCGCCGAGATAGTCAGGGTGGAAAAGTTTTTCGAGGAATATCGCTTGAAAGAAGTCCATGCGGTGCTCAATTGGTTTGATATTACGGAGCGAGAGGGAAGATTTTCTCTTAACGATAAAATATCCGATATAGTTGCAACGGAAAAGGGAAGAGCGCTTTTTGCCGAGATTGCGGAAAAGCTTAAATCAAACGAAAGCTCGGATATGCAAATGAATGAGGAAATGTTCAAAATGCTCGGCGGATTTTCGTTTATTCGCTTTGCCTCGCTTTCCGAAATGCTTGGCGTAAAATTTACAAGAGAAGAGCTTTTGAATATAAACGGCGAGTTGAATAAAATAGAAAAAGGGCAGTTTTAAACTGCCCTTTGGGTTTATATCATAAGTTCTGAAATGATCTCTGCAAATTCACCGGGATTTTCTATTTCAATGCCTCCTATAAGGCAGGCTGTCGAGTAGAGCATCTTGGAATATTTGCGAAGCTTTTCCTTGTCGCTTCCGTAAGCTTCCTTAAGCTTTTCTGCTATCGGGTGCGAAAGATTTATTTCAAGTATAACGTTGGCCTTGGGCGCATCCTCTCCGCCGGGCATTTTCTTAAGAGTTTTTTCCATTTCAAGAGAAAGCTCGCCGTCGCTTGTAAGGCAGGCTGCGTGCTTCTTAAGCGAGGTAGTGAAGCGCACGGCGCTCACCGAGCCGATAGCGTCCTTCATCTCAGAAAGCATATCCTTTGAAACGTCGTTTTCGGCTTCAAGCTTTGCCTTATCGTCGTCATTTTCAAATTCAAGCGCTTCCGCAGAAATGTTCTTGAACCCTTTGTCGGAATATTTGCCGAGCATTTTAAGCGCAAATTCGTCAACTTCGTCGGTTAAATAAAGAACCTCGTAGCCCTTGTCGCATATCGCTTCAAGCCTTGGAAGAAGCTCGATTCTTTCAATGCTCTCGCCGGTTGCGTAGTAGATTGCTTTCTGTTCTTCTTTCATTCTCTCTACGTACTCTTTCAGAGTAACGTACTTTTTATCAAGAGAAGACTTGAAAAGAACGAGGTCGGAAAGAACGTCCTTGTGGATTCCGTAATCCGAATAAAGTCCGAATTTCAGCTGCAATCCGAAAGCGTCGAAAAACTTTTCATAATCCTCGCGTGAGTTTTTAAGAAGCTTTTCAAGCTCGCCTTTAATCTTCTTCTCGATAGCCTTCGCCATTATTTTAAGCTGTCTGTCGTGCTGGAGTATTTCGCGCGAAATGTTGAGCGAAAGATCGGAGGAATCAACTATACCCTTGACGAAACTGAAATAATCGGGCAAAAGGTCTGCGCATTTTTCCATTATCATAACGCCCGACGAATAAAGCTCAAGTCCTTTTTCAAAGTCCTTCGTGTAGTAGTTGTAGGGGGCGTGAGAGGGAATAAAAAGAAGCGCTGTGTATGTGGCGGTTCCTTCGGATTTTTGAGTGATAACCTTGAGGGGTGCTTCGTAGTCGAAGAATTTATCCGTGTAGAACGATTTGTATTCATCCTCGGAAACCTCGCTTTCGGAGCGCTTCCAAAGCGGTATCATGCTGTTAAGGATTTCCGTTTCGGTGTAGCTCTCGTATTCCTTATCCGAGCCATCCTTTAATCTTGACTTGCTTACGGGCATCTTTATGGGATAACGGATGTAATCCGAATATTTTCTGACAAGCGCGCGGAGTCTATATTCTTCAAGGAAATCCGAGTATTTTTCATCATCGGTATCTTCCTTAATATAAAGAGTTATTTCCGTGCCGAAGCTTTCCTTTTCACATTCGGAAACCGTGTATCCTGATGCGCCCTCGGATTCCCAAACGTTTGCGGTGGGCTCGCCGAAAACACGTGAACGCACGGTGATTTTGTCAGCAACCATGAAAGCTGAGTAAAATCCTACTCCGAATTGGCCGATAATGTCAACGTCATCTCTTTTTTCGTTGTCACGCTTGAAATCGAAAGAGCCGCTCTTTGCGATAGTGCCGAGGTTGTTTTCAAGCTCGTCTGCCGTCATGCCGCAGCCGTTGTCGGAAATTGTGAGGGTGCGACGTGACTTATCGGGCTTGATCGAAATTGCATAGTCGCCCTTTTCAAGCTTAACGTCGTTATCCGTTAAAGACCGGAAATAAAGCTTGTCAATTGCGTCGCTTGCGTTTGATATAAGCTCACGGAGAAATATCTCCTTATGCGTATATATAGAATTTATCATCATATCAAGAAGCTTTTGCGATTCTGTTTTAAATTGTTTTTTCCTCATTTTGTTCTCCTGAATTAAAAGCGTTTTAGCACTCGTCGCAATTGAGTGCTAATGGTATTATAACACTATTAAATGTAAGTGTCAATAGAAACTTCATAATAAACTTTAATTTTTCCGAACTCGGTAGAGCGCGTTTGTAAAATATCATATCGCTATTGCTTTTTCGAGAAAAAGTGGTATAATTTTAATAACGGCTAAAAACTACTCCGGAGGAAAGCATGAACATTCGTTGGATATTCAAAAAACAGGTCGAAAAATTTGATTGGTGCGTATTTCGTAAGAATTTTAACGACGAAAAGGGCGAGAAAATCAGCATAGAGATTTCGTCACTTGACCAATACCTTCTTTATGTAAACGGCGCGTTGGTTTCAAGAGGACCTGTAAAATCCTACAATTTCAAGAAATATTACGATTCCGTTGACATAACGGAATACGTGAAGCGCGGCGAAAATTCCGTCGCTATCGTTTCTCAGTATGCTTCGGAGGGTGGCGTGTATGCTCGCATTTTAAGTCCCGACGGAATTATAATCGAAACCGATGAATCCTGGAAAACCAAGAAGTATGAAGCTCTTGATAATCGCACGGAAGCAAAATGTCCTCCGCTTGAACCGGTGCGCCTTAACGAAGAGTGTTTTGACGGGCGTAAGGACGTTGACGTGCTTTCTCCCGATTACGACTTCGATTCATGGGAAAACGCCGTATTCGTGCACGATGAGTGGAGCGAAATAATCTTTGCCAAGGGCGGCTCTGCCTCGGGCGAGATTCTTTATCCCGAAAGATTTATGGGAGCTTTTGCCGTCGCTGAAAATAATGATTTCGGCTTCAGATTAAGAAATCCCGAAAGAAAGGTAAGCGACGTCAGAAAATGCGCCGGCGAGCTGTATTTCTTCGTTGTAAATTCCGAATCGGAGCGTGAACTTGATTTTGCTGCGGGCAATATCGAAAAATGTTCCCTCAACGGTGAAATTATATCCGATAAAGCGTTCCTTAAAAAAGGCGAAAACCTCTTCGTTGCATACTATTATTCCGCGGATGCAGATCCTTATTTCATATTTAAAAATACGGAAAGCCTTTCTTTTTCCGAAATCAAAACGAAAAAGGGAAGCTTTCCCTTTGGCGTTATAAATCTTGAGCCCGACAATAGATTTTACGGTTGGGCGTATACCGACGAAAGCGCTTACAAGGATAGCGACGGTGAAAAGATTATTTCACTTGCAAGTTCAGCTAAAAGCCTTGAAAGCATCTCCGAGCTTCTTGATACGCTCAGGCCTGCCGAAAAATTGGAATTAAGCGCGTCTTGCGATATAATTTCGTCGCGCTACGGTGAGATTCCCGATGTAGAAGCAGACGCTTCGCTTAAGATTAAGACCGATTTCACTTCAAATAAATGCGCTGTAAGCGAGCCGCTCAACATGATCGGTGGCGGAGATGAATATACGACTGTTCAGGGAAATACGGCGATGTTCTTTGATTTCGGCTCGGAAAAGCTTGGTTATATTAAATTAAAGCTCACGGCAAGTCTTGGCGCGGTCGTTGATTTAATGGGCTTCGAGGTCGTTGACTTTAAGGGAATAAGACCTATGGCGAAGAACTGTATGCGCTATATATGCCGCGAGGGCGAGCAGGAATTCACCTCGTTTTATAAAAGAGGCATGCGTTATCTCTCTTTAACCGTGAGGGGCGCAAATTCTCCCGTGAAGATAACGAGCGTGTCATTGGAATCGGCGCTTCTTTCTCTTGGCGAAGTGGCGCAGTTCTCGTGCGACAACGAAATGATCAATAAAATATACGGCATGTGCGTAAATACGGCGCGCCTTTGTATGTCCGATACCTATATCGATTGCCCCGGATACGAGCAGGTTTTCTGGGTTAACGATGCGAAGGTAACTTCGGAAATCAACCTTGTGAATTTCGGCGCGTACGATTACGACTACAGATGCCTTCAGCTCATCTCGGAAAGCCTTTCCGACGGCTATAAAAAATTCTATAGAACTGATAAAGCCTATCAGGAAAACAAATATCTGACAACTGCGGCTTTCGGCAATTACGTTTACGGCGGCTTCCCCTTAGCTTCGTTCCATTGGGGGCTTGGCCTTTGTGATTACTATCTTTACACGGGCGACCTTGAGGGCGTGAAAAAGATTTATCCGGCGCTCAAAAGAATGCTTGGCAACTGCGAAAATATGATGTCCTCACGTGGACTTTTTGCTATGGAAGGCGCATGGAATTTGATTGAATGGGCAGAAAACGACCTTTTCCCTTGCGGCGAGGTCAGCGCAAATTCCGCTCTTCTTGCGAAGCTTTATAAATCCACGGCAACGCTTGCCACAGCGCTCGGTGATGCGGAGTTTTCTGAACTTTGCATCAAGAAAAGCGAGAGCATCGTTGAAGCGATAAATAAATATTGCTGGAACGAAGAGCTCGGAGCGTACGTTGATACCGTGAGAGACGAGTTCGGATATGAGCTTTATTGCAAGTTTTTCGAAGAGAACGGGCTTGAGCGTGAGGATTTCCAAAGCTTTAAATCCTACAGTCGCATAAGCGAGCAAACGAATGTTATCGTAAAAACTTGCGGTTGCGTAATCCCCGAAAGAGAAGAACGGGTAAAAAGCTTGTTGCTTAATATACTTAACGAAAACTATAAAACCTTACATTCCCAGCCTATCGAAAATATAATTAAAAAGGATAGAGATTTCTTTGAACCCGTCAGAATGGGAACTCCGTTTTTGCTTTATTATTTTTTCAAGGCGCTATCTCTTTACGGAGAAT
>JAZRGJ010000040.1:0-1576 GCA_045644125.1 Eubacteriales bacterium
GGAAGTCGGCTTTCTTTTAATGAAAGTAACTTCCCCCTAAAATATTCTATTTGTTATTATTTTATAAATAAAAGAAGAACTAAGAGCCAAATTATATCGTTGTCTGAGTCTGTGTCGGAGAGGAGAAATACGATGGCGAGAATTAAAAGCTCCTCGCTGCCAATGCGACCGCCAAAAAGAGAATTTGCGCCAAGGTTGCCAAAGAGAGAGCTGCGAGTTGATTTGCCTTCCTTAAACATGGCGGCGGTGTCTGCGGTTTCTTCTGTTTTTTCTGTTTCTTTCGGTTCTTCCTCTTCTTTTATTTCTTCCATTTCTTTTTCTGCTTCTGCGATGGAATTATCGGGTAAATGCTCTGGTGAGAGGGGAGAGTCGGTTGAGGATTCCTCCTCGGTATTGGAATTGTTTTCTGTAAAGGCATTTCCGCCGTAGTTTATAGGTATTCGCATATCTCGCGGATAGCGGTAGCCTTGCGAACGGTAATACATTTTTCCACCTCCTTGGCTATGAAAGATTTTTAAAAACGCTTGAAAGCTCGGAAAAACGAATTATTTTGTCTATCGCATCGCTACGATTTTGCGAAAGATAAGGCTTTAGAGCGCACAAAAGCTCACTGCGTCGGCTTTGCTTTATTCCCGAGCCGCTTGATGAAAGCATATTCAGTAATTCGGGAAGCTTATCGGATACAGATGCGGCGCTTGCGTTTGACGGTGGCTCGGGCTTTTCCTCGGCAGGTGTGGCGGCGGTGTTACTGTTTTTTAGATTTTGAGCCATTGAGGATATAGCCGAAAGCATTTGCGGATTTGAAAATATTTCGTTGAGCGCTGATGAAAGCTTTTCGTTTTCATTGGCTTTTGAGTTAGACTCACTCATATCCGCCTCCGCTTATCTTCTCTTTTTAAGTTGATTTTGCTCGTATTGCTCGGCAATTTGTTTAAGATCCTCGTCACTTGCGCTGGAAAGAGCGCGACGTATGCTCTCGATACTGTTTGTATCTATGTTGAATTGCGATGGGTCTATTCCGCTTTCGTTTGCAATTTTTTGAATTATCATTTTTAATTGCCAATCGTTAAGCGACAAAAGCTTGTCGATGTTTTCGCGTTTGATTTCCATAATAATAAATAACCTCCTAAAAAGTATTCTCAATAAATTATATGCTTTGATTATTAAAAATGTTAATCATTTAAAAATAGAACAACGCAGCTTTTGGCTTTTTAGACGACATATATTGACTTTTTTCGAGAAATCTTTTATAATTGTTATGTGTAAAAAAATATAAAGAGGTTAAAAATGGCAGAATTGATTGATAAGTACGTTACCGTAAAGCAGGAGGCGCACGTTGAATTTGAGGAGAAGCGCTCGCTTTTTATAGGTCACGCCATTCACGTTGAAAGCGAGGAGGAAGCGGCGGCTTTTGTTAAGAGCATAAAAAAACAATACGCCGACGCAACGCATAACGTTTGGGCGTATCACTTAAAGGGCGGAATAATAGCGCGCTACTCCGATGACGGAGAACCGCAGGGAACGGCAGGTGTTCCCGTGCTGGATACCATCCGCAAAAGCGGTGTCAGTGATGCCG
>JAZRGJ010000041.1:0-1950 GCA_045644125.1 Eubacteriales bacterium
CGCAGTATTTGCTATTTTTTCACAAACGGCGTTCGGCGAAGCGCATCAGCTCCCGAAACCGCTTTCGGCTTCGCTAACTGAAAAATGGAATCCGCTTTTTCCAACAGCTGCTTTTGAGACTTTGCCAAAGAATCAAGCGAATTATAAGCCGAGGGCTTAGTGATAAGAGGAAAATCACTTTTCATCTTTATGGATTTCAACAATGCGCGGCCGCAATCATCGAAGCCGAGAACCTGAGAAAACTTCGGTAAAACCTTAACATCGGAGGAGGTAACGCCAAAGAAGGAATACCACATAGCCCTTCTGATTCTTGCATTGGTGAATTTTTTCGTTTCGCTGCTTGAAACAAGAGTTTTAATATCAACCGCCTCAATACTTGCGTTTTTAAGTCGGTTATATAAACCGCCGCGAGCGTCAAATATGATTTTGCCGTCGTCACGCGTGTTTAATCTGAAGTGAGAAATAATAGCAGGCGCGAGCTTCGTTTCGTCGGTTGGAAACTCATTTTGAGATAACTTTTCCAAGAACGCATCTCGCATAGGGGAGGGAAGACTTTTTAAATATTCGTAATTATTTTCCGAAAGCGCCATTCTTATAGACATTGCGCTTTGATGGGCGGAATCCGTAATTTCTTTAGTTAAATATCCGGAGCCTTCACGCTTTACGGTGTGAATTTTAAGCGGCGCGCGAAGCTCACGTATTGCCTTAATGTATTCGATTGCAAGGATGTTATTGGGCTCTGTGAGCAAGCTTGGGCTCGAATTGAAAGCATTGCGGTATGCAAGCTCCGTGAGAGCGGGATAGCCTAAATTTTTGCTTTCCGGCATTTTAGAAAGGGATGCGAAAGCTTCTTTATACTCGTTTTTCAGCATATTTTCGGCGATTTCGGATAAAGCCTGAGAATCTCCGCACTCGCTTCCGAAAGAAATCGCATCAACGACTCCGATGGAATTTATGATATTTATTGCCGCGCGCGCGAAAATTTCAGCGCTCGACATCGAGTAGGGAAAGGGCAATTCAAGAACGAGATTTACGCCGCATCTTACCGCCCATTCAGCTCGAAGATATTTATCCGCAACAGCGATTTCTCCTCGCTGGGTGAAGTTTCCGCTCATAACGGCGATAATTTCGGTATTCTCGCCGAATTCTTCTCTTATTGAATTTATTTGAAAAAGATGTCCCGAATGAAAAGGATTGTATTCTGATATTATTGCAACCGTCATAAAATCCTCCTCAAAAAATCAAATTTTTATTAAAATAGTGTTGCTAATTTTGAAATAATGTTGTATAATGTAGTGGACAATAAATTTAAGGGAGACTAAAAATGAAAGTATTAGTTGTTAACGCCGGCTCAAGCTCGCTTAAGTATCAGCTTTTTGATACGGTTTCGGGCAACGTGTTGGCAAAAGGTCTTTGCGAGCGTATCGGCATCGAAGGCTCCAAGATCACACACAAAACACAGGGTAAAGAAGAATATTCAAAGGAAACTCCTCTTCCTGATCACTCTGAAGCTACGAAGCTCGTTGTTGAGGCTCTTCTTGATAAGACCTACGGCTGTATCTCTTCCGTTGACGAGATCGAAGCTATCGGACACAGAGTCGTTCACGGCGGTCCTTACTTCTCAAAATCAACGCTTGTAACCCCCGAGGTTGTTGAGGTTCTTGAAAAGTGCGTTTCTTTCGCTCCTCTTCACACCCCTGCGCACATCATGGGTATCAAGGGTTGCACGGCTGTTATGCCCACCAAGCCTCAGATTTTGGTATTTGACACCGCATTCCACCAGACAATGCCTGAAGAAGCTTATATGTACGGCGTTTCTTACGATATGTACGAAGAGCTTGGTATCAGACGTTACGGCGCTCACGGAACTTCTCACAGATACGTAAGCGCAGAGATGATAAAGATTCTCGGCGGCGAAGCTGAGGGTAAAAAGATCATCACCTGCCATAT
>JAZRGJ010000042.1:0-2231 GCA_045644125.1 Eubacteriales bacterium
TCGAGAGCATGAAAAACGCATCGGTTAAGGGGCTTACGGTTCTTGGCGGCGAGCCGATGGAACCCGAAAATCAAAGAGATTTGCTTCCATTTCTCAAAGAGTTTAAAAAGAGATTCCCAAATAAAAACGTATGGCTCTTTACGGGGAATCTTTACGAGGAGTTAACGGGCGCGCCGGGCTCTCACGTGAAGTGCCTTGATATAACGGCGGAAATTCTTGCTTGCGTCGATATACTCGTTGACGGACGATTTATCGAGGAAGAAAAAAGGCTCGGACTTCGTTTCCGTGGCTCTGCCAATCAAAGAATTATTGATATGAACAAAACGCGCGAGAGCGGTGAAATAGTAATATGGGACGGCGTTAAGCTTGATAAGACTTACACAAAGCCCGAATGAAAGGAAATTTCAAAATGACAGTAAGAATTAAAAAACTCGACGAAAGAGCAATCGTTCCCACTTACGGAACGGAATTTTCAGCAGGAGCTGACCTTTATTCCATTGAGGCTGTAACGGTTGAGCCTCATAAAACGACACTCGTTCATACGGGGCTTGCCCTTGAAATTCCCGAGGGTTACGCAGGTCTTATCTTCGCAAGAAGCGGTCTTGCTTGCAAGCGTGGACTTGCCCCTGCAAATAAGGTTGGCGTTATCGACGCTGACTACAGAGGTGAAATCATGGTAGCTCTCCATAACCACACGGAAGCGCCCGTAAGCATTGATGCGGGCGAAAGAGTAGCGCAGCTTGCAATCATGCCTTTCCTTAAAGCAGAATTTGATCTTTCGGACGAGCTTTCCGACACCGTAAGAGGCGCGGGCGGCTTCGGCTCAACCGGTAAAAAGTGATGCCGAGAATAGATTTTTCAAGCGACTACACCGAGGGCTGCCACGAAGCAATTCTTCGCCGCCTTCTTGAAACGAACACCGAAAAAACGGTAGGATACGGACTTGACGAATATTCCGACTCCGCAAAAGCAAAGATTTTAGAGGAAATCAAATGCCCCTCGGCAAGAGTTTATTTTCTTGTCGGCGGTACGCAAACGAATGCAACAACGCTTGATTCAATTCTCGCCCCCTACCAAGGCGTGATTTCAGCGGAAACGGGGCATATTGCATGTCACGAATCGGGCGCTATCGAAGCTTCGGGCCATAAGGTTATCACGATTCCGCAGAAAAACGGCAAAATCTCAAAAGATGAGCTTGAAGCCTCGTTCCTTAAGTATTATAACGATCCCACGAAAGATCATACCGTTATGCCCGGGGCGGTTTATATCTCGCAACCCACGGAATACGGAACTATCTATACTAAAGCCGAAGTTGCGGAAATCTCCGAAATTGCCCATAGATACAATTCTAAGCTCTTTATCGACGGAGCAAGGCTCGGCTATGCGCTCACCGCCCCGGGAAACGACTTAACTCTTCCCGATATTGCAAAATATGCAGACGCATTTTACATAGGCGGAACGAAAGTCGGAGCGCTCTTCGGCGAAGCCGTGGTTTTAACGAATCCCGATATTTGCCCCGCATTTTTCACAATGGTAAAGCGCCACGGAGCGCTTCTTGCCAAGGGCAGAATACTCGGCATCCAGTTTGACACGCTTTTCACGGACGGGCTCTATTTCAAGATAGCGAAAAACGCAATAGATACGGCGCTCTATCTTAAAAAATCCCTTTCAGAGCTCGGCTACGAGTTTTTCCTCGACTCCCCGACAAACCAGCAGTTTATAATTATAAACGACGAAAAGCTCGCCGAAATCAACGGCAAAATCGGCTTCAGCTTCTGGGAGAAAACTCCCGACGGCAGAAACGTCATTCGCCTCGTCACAAGCTTTATGACAACGCGTGAGCAAGTCGACGAGCTTTTGGAGTATTTCAAATAAACGTATCAATTTCGCGGAATTGAACTTTTATTAAGAATAAAAACTATGATAAACAAAACGAAAAGGTCGTGAATTTTCACGACCTTTTTATGATAGGGAGTTATTCTTTATTTAAAGTCTGCGAGGAAATAAATGCTCTCGTCAGGCACGCAGAACTCTTTTTCGTTAAGGTAGGAAAGAAGATTTTCCTCGCCCTTGAATGAAAACTTCAGCTTGTAAGAGTAAAGAGCTTGATATTTATAGCCACGCGCTCTGTCGTTTTTGTTTACGCCGTATTTTCCGTCGCCGATAAGGGGGTGTCCTATATGGGCGAAATGCGCGCGAATCTGGTGCGTTCTTCCCGTAAGAAGCTCAAC
>JAZRGJ010000043.1:0-5269 GCA_045644125.1 Eubacteriales bacterium
ATGTATTCGTAAGGGAAAAGCTCTGCGATTTCGGTGAGTATTGCTCTTGCGTAATCATAGCTCTTTTCATTTGAAATGCACATGCACCAGTTGTTTGCGCGGCGCTTCGTTACGCAAGCAAGCTCGGGGAGAGCTTTTATAAGGGAGTTTGAGTGTCCCGGCATATCAATTTCGGGAATAACGTCAATTCCGAAAATTGCGGCGTAAGCTACGAGCTCGCGCACTTCGTCTTTGGTATATTTTTTGCCGTCTTTATCGGGGGAGATAAAGTTGCAGTAATCAAATTCGATAGGATAGCCCTTTGAATCTGAAATATGCCAGTGAAGCTTATTCATCTTCGCCTTTGCCATCATAAGAATCTGCGCCTTGAATTCGGGAATATCTATGTATTTTCTTCCCGTATCAAGCATAAACGAACGGAAAGGCTTATCGGGATAATCCTTGATTTCTGCCGCCTGAATATAAAATTCTCCGTCCTTGTAGTTTATAAGCTGAGCAATTGTCGCAAGAGCGTTAACGTGTCCCGCTCTGTCCTTTGCCGAAACGAAAACCTTCGCCAAAGCGGAAGTTATTTCATAGTATTCGGGATTTGGGGAAATGCCGGGGCGAGTTTCGAAAACGAAATCTGCAAGCGATGCGGAATTTACAGTCTTAAGTTTAATGAAAGGGATGATTTCCGTGATAGCAGGCAAAATCGTTTCTGCGGTTGCATCTGCGAAATAAACCTTTACGTTGGTTTTAAGTCTGTATGAATCAAAAAGTTTTTCTTGTTTTACTCTTGGAATAAACATCTTTTCACCTTATTTATTGTTTTTGTAACATTCTTCAAGAGTGACGATAACGTCACGTCCGAATTCGGCGTCGGGAATATTAGCTTCTTCGCCCTTAAGGAACTTAACGAATTCGACAAGCTCACGAACTATTTCCTGTCCGTCGGTCTGTATATCGGGAATTCTTTCCCATCTGCCGGTGCTGCCCTTGAGAACCTCAATCGTGCTGCTTCCGTTTGCTCTCATACAGCCGTTCGTGAAGTAGAAAAGGTCGAAGTATTCGCAAGCGGTGTAACCTGAGAAAGCGAGAGTAAAGCTTCCGCCGCCGGAAAGTCTTCCGAATACCTGAGCGTGTCCCTCAACGTCAAAATCATTGCCGTAGTTTTTGCAGTTGGAGTAAACCTCCGTAACTCTTTCGCCGGTTATGTACTGAAGCTTGTCGAGCTGGTGCGCGCCGAAATTCATAAGAATTCCACCGCCGGAAAGCTTTTTGTTAAGGAACCATCTCGGACGCTTGTCGGAGAAATAGTTGAGCGAACGGCATCCGTCGTACATGCAGAATTTGCCGAGCTCGCCGGAATCGTATATTTCTTTCATTTTTGCTATTGCGCCAAAATAACGCTGCGGGTGAGCGACGGCAAGCTTCTTTCCGTTTCTCTTTGCGGCTTCAATCATAGCGTCACATTCCTCGACGGTGTTTGCCATCGGCTTTTCAATGAAAACGTTGATGCCGTTATCAAGGAAGAAAACCGTGCTTTCGCAGTGGAGGAAGTGGGGGAGGTTGAGGATTACCGCATCGCAATCAAATTTGCCGGGAATTTCCTTATAATCAAGAACGTAGGGAACGTTGTTTTCCTCAGCCAAGGGTTTTACAACCTCTTCGTTTACGTCGCAAAGACAAACAAGCTCGCACTCGTCAATCTGCTTTATTGCCCTGATGTGTGAAAGGCCGATAATACCCGTTCCTACAATCGCTATTTTAATCATTTTAAGTTCTCCTTTTGCCGTATGGCGCATTGTATTTTTTAGAGAAATATAACCGTTTGGTTACTTTCAATATTATACCATATTTTGAGAGCTAAGTCAATGATTTTATAAATAAAAATAAATTTGTTCGAGGAAATGCTTTTTTTGCAAGGTCTATTGACAAATGAAGACATATATGATAAAATAACCATATAGTTACTTTTTGGAAAGGAGCGCGCCGTGACACAGATTGAGAAAAGCGAACTCACTAAAAATAAAATACTTGCCGCGGCAGAGAGCGAATTTTCCGAAAAGGGAATATGGGGCGCAAGAATAGATGCGATAGCCTTGAGCGCCGGCGTAAATAAGCGAATGATATACGAGCATTACGAGAGCAAAGAAAATCTCTATAAAACCGTGCTTGAAAGAGTTTATGCGCGCCTTGCCGAGTATGAAAATGAAAACTATGTTAAAAATCTTCCGCCCGACGAAGCGATAGAAAATATAGTTGAAGTAAGCTTCCGCTTCCTTGAAGCAAACCCCACTTTCGTAAGAATACTTATGTGGGAAAATTTAAATAACGCAAAATATCTTAACGCAAGCTCTGCCCCCAATATAAAAAATCCTACGATAACTTACATTAAAGAGCAATTGCGTCTTGGAAAAGAAAAAGGAATTTTTTCAAAGGACGTTGATGAGGAGCAAATGGTAATTTCTCTTTTAAACTTTGAGTTTTCCTACTTCTCCAATATTCATACCCTCTCAAACGTTTTAAAAACGAATCTTGCCGATACGGACGAAATTAAGAAAAGATCCCGATTCGTTTCGGAAATGCTCATAAAATATTTGAAGCAGTGAGGATTTTAAAATGACTAAACAGGAGCTTAAGAAAATAGTTGCGGCTGAAATTGACGCCGCTCAGGATAAAATAATCGAGATTGCCGAAAAAATTCTTAAAAACCCAGAGATGGGATATAAGGAATATAAAACGGCGGCGCTTGTTAAAGAAACTTTTTCATCTCTTGGTATAGAATACCGTGACGGACTTGCGATAACGGGCGTCAAGGGCAAATTAAAGGGTAAAAAAAGCGACGTTACGGTTTGCGTAATGGGGGAGCTTGATGCGGTAATTTGCCAAACGAATCCCGAGGCTGATCCCATAACGGGAGCGGCGCACGCTTGCGGCCATAACGGGCAGATTGCGAATATGCTCGGCGCGGCTTTCGGTCTTTCTAAAATTTCAAAAGAGCTTTTCGGCGATGTGTGCTTTTTCGCCGTTCCTGCCGAGGAATTCGTTGAGCTTTCCGAGAGGGAGGCGTTTGCTAACGAGGGAAAGATAAAATATCTCGGCGGCAAGCAGGAGCTTATAAGAATCGGCGAATTTGACGATATAGATATGGCGATGATGGTTCATGCTCACGGAAATGAAAGCGAGCCGATGGTTGCAGTTGACGGCGGAAGCCTTGGCTTCGTTGCAAAAACCATTGAATTTGAAGGAAAAGCCGCCCACGGAAGCACCCCTTACGAGGGAGTTAACGCTCTTAATGCGGCAACGCTTGCTCTTGCGTGCATACACGCTCAAAGAGAAACTTTCCGTGATGAAGATAAGGTAAGAATCCACCCGATCATCACAAACGGCGGCGAGCTCGTCAACGTAGTTCCCGCAAGCGCAACTATCGAAACCTACGTAAGAGCCGCAAATTTTGAAGCTATAAAAGACGCTTCAATGAAAGTGGACAGAGCCGTTGAGGGCGCGTCTTATGCGGTTGGAGTAAAATCGAAAATAAAGAATTTCAAGGGTTATCTTCCTCTTAAGCAGAGCGAAAACCTTTCAAAGATATTTGCTGAAAATGCAAAAGAATTCGTTCCCGAAAACAGAATTTATCACGGAATCAATATGACCGGCTCTTCGGACGTTGGCGATCTTTCGCACTTGATTCCCACGATTCAGCCGACAGTCGGCGGCTACGTTGGAGCGCTTCACACGAAAGAATTTGGGGCGAGCGATAAATACCTTGCCTACGTAGTTCCCGCAAAGATAATGGCTTTCACCGTTATCGACTTGCTTGCGGATGATGCGGCGCTTGCAAAGCAAATAAAGGCAGAATTCAAGCCGCTTTTAACAAAAGAAGAATATTATAAAATTTAATATAAAACATAAGGAGCAGTATTATGTGGACAGAAGAAAAACTTAACGAAATGCTGACGACTCCGAGCGTGAAGCTCGTTGAGGACGTCGCAAAAATCAAGGGCGACATTATGGTTCTCGGAGCAGGCGGAAAAATGGGCCCCACCCTTTGCCTCCTTGCAAAGAACGCTATTAAGAAAGCCGGAATTGAAAAGCGCGTTATTGCGGTTTCAAGATTCAGCGATCCTATCGCGCTTAAGCTTCTTCACGATAACGACATTGAAACAATCAGCGCAGACTTGCTCGACCAGGATAGCCTCAATTCGCTTCCCGAAGTTGAGAACATCATCTTTATGGCAGGAAGAAAGTTCGGTACCGATGGCGGTACGGAGTATCTTACTTGGGCTATGAACGCAACTCTTCCCGCATTCGTTGCTTACAAATTCAGAAAGTCCAATATCGTAGTATTCTCTTCGGGTAACATTTATCCCATCATTCCTCTTGCAAAGGGCGGCTGCACCGAGGACGATAAGGTCGTTCCCGTCGGCGAGTATCCCATGAGCGTTCTTGCGAGAGAGCGTGCGGTTGAGTATGCCGCAAGACAGTACGGCACCAAGGTGTGGATCTACAGACTTAACTTTGCGGTTGACCTTCGCTACGGCGTTCTTTTCGACTGCGCGAAGAAGATTATGGATGGCACTCCCATCTCTCTTGCTACGCCTTGCTTCAACTTTATCTGGCAGGGTAGCGCAAACGAAATAGCTATCAGAGGACTTCTTCACTGCGAGTCGCCGATGAAGGTTATGAACGTTACCGGTCCTGAGAACATTTCCATCAAGCAGGCGTCTATAAAGCTTGGTAAATATCTCGGTAAAGAGCCTATATTTGAGGGCGAAGAGGGCAATACCGCTTATCTTGCAAACGCAGGTCGCGCGGTGGAAACCTTCGGTTACCCCGAAGTTTCTGCCGAAACTCTTATAAGATGGCAGGCAGAATATATTCTTGACGGCGGCAGAGTTATAGATAAACCCACTCATTTCGAAGAAAGAAAAGGAAGCTACTGATATGACAAGACACGAAATTGCACTTGAAAAACTTCATAACGGAACCGTTATCCCTGCAAACCCCCTTGCGCTTAACTCCAAGCGCGAGTTTGACGAGCGCCGTCAGAGAGCGGTTGTAAGATACTATCTCGATGCAGGCGTTGGCGGACTTGCAGTTGCAGTACATACCACACAGTTTGAAATCCGCGATCCTAAGCACAACCTTCTTGAAAGAGTTCTTAAGGTTGCAAAGGAAGAAGCAACTAAATTTGAAGAGAAGAACAACACCACTATCGTAATGGTAGCCGGTGCTTGCGGTCCCAAGGAGCAGGCAGTTCGCGAGGCAGAGCTTGCAAAGAGTC
>JAZRGJ010000044.1:0-5386 GCA_045644125.1 Eubacteriales bacterium
TTTTTCGCCAAAAACCCACCGCCATTTTGGCGGTGAAGCTCCGCCAATTTGGCGGACATAATAAACATAATAAACAACTTATAACTAACTTACTTACTGACTTACATAGCGCACGCGCGAGAGAAAATTTGAATTTTTGAAATTTTTGATTTTTGAATTCTCTTTTCTCAAAGCTTAGCACCCCGCGCAGCACTTGATATTAAAGGCGAAGAACTTAAAATTCTTCGTCTTATTTTTTTGTTAAGATAGTTAAAAAAATAACGAACTTATACCAATACGAAACGCCCCTCCCGTTTTCGACCGTTTTTATCGTATAATTTGCACAAAAATCCACCCGCTCAACCCCCGAAAATTTGGAAGCGGACCATACTTACACGCGCCACGGGCTGTGGTACAATAAAATAAAAACGCTTTTTAAGGAGAGATATGCAAAAGGACGGAGAAAAGATAAGCTATTGCGTTTGCGAATTTATGAGGGAGCTCGGGCTCAAAAATTCCGAGCTTAAAATATATGCGTTTTTCTATTCTTACAGAAAGAGCGAGTTCGGCTTTTATTTCGGGAAGCGGAGCTTTATTTCGGAGGAGTGCGGAGTGTCGCAAAGGACTGTTGAGAGGGTTATACCGGCGCTCTTAAAAAAAGGCTTGATAAAAACCGTAACGAGCGGCGACTTCGTCGGCTACGCTTGCGCTCCCGAATTTATGCCGAAGGAAAGCGGGGAGACGGCTTGCGATTTTGAAGAAGACGGGGAATTTTTCAGAACGGATATAAAGCCGAAGCATGAAATAGTCACCCTCGGGCATTACGTTACGATGACACGGGAGCAATGCGAGGAGCTTCTTCACCTATTGCCGATAAGCGAGCTTGAGGTTTATGCGGCGAAAATGGACAGAATGCTTGAGAAAAACTGGGCGAGCGGAATTCGCCCGCCGAAAAGCTATTACAGAACGCTCAAAAAATGGATAATCGAGGACTGTAAAGTTTAGTAATTTTTAAAATCTATTGATTTTAACGGGTGTTTGTGATATACTCGAATCAAAGATAATTCGGAGGTGCGTTATGATATACTACGAGGATTTCGGCGCTGTAGGGGACGGCGTAACAAACGACTTTTCAGCTATCAGAAAAGCTCACGAGGCGGCGAATGAAAGAGGGGAAAAGATTTCTGCCGCAGCGGGAAAATGCTACTACCTGAAAATGACTGAGGGCTCGCCCATAGTTATCAAAACCGACGTTTCGTGGCATGGCGCAAGCTTCATTATAGACGATACGACACTTTCGTTCGCAGATCCCGAAACCTATCCTGCGTGTGATGTTTTCCGTGTTGAAAACGACTATCCTATCGTTGAGTTGGATGCGGAAAACCCTTATATCAAGGCGGCAAACGCGCACTCGCCCGCAATAGAGAAAAACGGCAAAACGAAAAAGCTCGATTTAGGGCTTGGATACCCTGCGCTCCTCGTCGTTTACAACGATGAAAACACTCAATATATCCGCTGCGGCTTCAAGGATCGCGGCTCGCCGCAAAAGGAGCTTTTCCTTATAGACGAATACGGAAATATCGACGAAAAAACACCGGCGCTCTTCGACTACGAAAAAATCACGCGCATTTCGGTTATAAGATGCGACACTAAGCCTATAAGCGTCGAGGGCGGCGAAATAACCACGCTTGCAAGTCAGGTGTATAACGAAACGGAGAATTACCGAGAGGTTGAGCACGGCTTTGAGATTGCTCGCCCGAATACGACCGTCGTAGGCCTTAAGCACTATATCAAAAACCAAATTCTCAAGGGTGAAATTATAAACGGCAAGGCCTTTTACGGCGATAGCGCGGGCGGCTTTTATAAGGCGCATTTCACAACGAACGTAGAGTTTCGCAATTGCTTCGCAACACCGAGAATTATGTATGGCGCATCCTACGAGATAATGGTCGGCTTCGCAAACGACGTAAGGTTTATTGGCGTCTATGAGAGCGAGGAAAGCTATAACGACACTCGCTATTGGTGGATAATGGGCTCAAACTTCTCGAAAAATATCACGTACGACAGCTGCTATCTCTCGCGCTTTGACGCTCATTGCGGAGTTTATAACGCAACGATAAAAAATTCAACCGTAGCCTCGCTTCGCCTTACGGGCGGCGGCGACTTTATAATTGAAAACTCCACCGTTAAAACAAAGCACTACGGCACGGACACCTTCATTATGTTAAGAGAGGACTACGGCTCAACCTGGCGCGGAAATATCTATATTAAAAATTGCCTTTTCGATAATATCACGGAGTCAAGAAGGCTTGAGTGCGTGAAGCTTATCTGGGCTGAGTGGCGTAACCACGACTTCGGCTACAGAACCTTTATGCCGAACATTTTCGTTGACAACTTGAAAATTGCCGAGCGCCTTTGCGCGAAGCGCGTTGAGCTTTTCTCCGTTGCGAACAAGGACGGGGATTTCAAGGATGTAACGAATTTTGCGCTTACAGGATTTTCCGGCGAGGAAAACAAAAATATTTATAATCCCCCTGAGTTCGTTTCGGTTAAAAATTGCGACACGGGTATAAGCTTCGTGATGCCAAGCGGCGATTTTTACAAGAGAACGAAGCTTGAAAAAGATTGAAAAAATGAAAGTTGAAAATCGGAGCTTGAAAACCGTCTTTGACGGGCGGAAGGAGAAAAAATGATAGCAAGACAAGAACACCCGAAGCCTCAATTCGAGAGGGCTTCTTGGAGATGCCTTAACGGCGAATGGGATTTTGAAATCGACCACGGCGCAAGCGGCGAGGCTCGCGGACTTTATCTTGAAAATGCAGAACTTAATGGAAAGATAAACGTGCCTTTCTGCCCCGAAAGTAAGCTTTCGGGCGTTGGATATACCGACTTTATTCTCGCTGTGTGGTATAAGAGAACGTTCACCGTTTCAAAGGAAGAATTGAAGGGAAGAGTTTTCATTCACTTCGGCGCGGTTGACTATAAGGCGAAGGTCTATATAAACGGACTCCTTGCAGGTGAGCACAAGGGCGGATACGTTTCCTTTTCCTTTGATATAAGCGAGTTTTTGCGAGCCGGTGAAAATACCGTCACGGTTTATGCCGAGGACGATACGAGAAGCCGCCACGTGCCGTCGGGAAAGCAGTCGATGAGATACGCCTCTCGCGGCTGTTATTACACTCGCACGACGGGAATCTGGCAGACTGTATGGCTTGAATTCGTACCGAAAACTTATGTAAAAAGAATAAAATTAACGCCCGATGCCGATAGCGCAACCCTCGTTTGCGAGGCAATCCTTGAAGGATGCGGAACTCTTACGCTTACGGCGACGCTTGACGGAAAAGAAGTCGGATTCGTTTCGCAAAAAAGCTCAGGAGGCGCTTTGTCACTTGCCGTGCCGCTTTCCGAAAAGGCGCTCTGGGAGCCGCTCTCTCCACGTCTTTACGACCTCAAAATCACGTATGGCGAGGACGAGGTGAAAAGCTATTTCGGACTCCGCAAAATAAGAATTGACGGCAGGCGTGTGCTTATAAACGAGAAGCCCGTCTTTCAGCGCTTGATACTCGACCAGGGCTTCTATCCCGACGGAATTTACACCGCCCCGTCTGACGAGGAATTAAAGGCAGACATCGAGCGCGCGATAATTCTCGGCTTCAACGGCGCAAGAGCGCATCAAAAGGTTTTTGAAGAAAGATTTTTGTACCACGCAGACTGCCTCGGCTATCTTGTGTGGGGCGAATACGCAAGCCACGGACTTGACCCCTCGGAGCTTGACTCGGCTTACGATATGATGCCCGAATGGTGCGAGGAAATAGAGCGTGATTACAACCACCCCTCAATCGTCGGCTGGGCGCCCTTTAACGAAACCTTTGCTTTCGGTATTAAGCCTAACCCCAAGCTTATCGAGCATTTTTATACGGTGACTAAGGCTCTTGACAAAACTCGCCCCGTAATTGACTCCTCGGGCGGAATAAGAACTGCGAATACGGATATTGAAGACACGCACAACTACGAGCTTAATCTTGAGCGTTTTGCCTCGCTTTTTGAAAAGATAGGCGCCGAAGAGGACGCATATTTTGAGAACACTCAGAACTGTCTTATGCCGGTTTCGGGCAAGCCCTTTATGGTTTCGGAGTACGGCGGAATTGCCTACTACCTTGACGGTGACTCGGAAAATTCCTGGGGCTACGGAACGGCGGAAAATGAGGAAGAATTCCTTAAAAAGCTCAAAGCTCTTACCGATATTATAATGGATAACCCGAATATCATGGGCTTCTGCTACACTCAGTTAACCGACGTTGAGCAAGAGAAAAACGGCCTATATACCTACGGCAGAAAATTGAAATTCTCCGCCGAAGCCCTGAGGGCGATTTTCGGAAGAAAAGCGGCGATAGAAGGCAACGAGTTGCCTTGAAATGCTCACGTCATATTTTGAATGAAATGCGCTTCTCACGCATGAAATGATTTTGCCAATCATGAAATTCACTTCCGTGAATGAAATGCGCTTCCGCGCATATAATGAAATCCGCCCATCCTAAGATAAGTATGCTCCCCGAGAAATCGGGGAGCATTTCATATTATTTATAACATTTCATTTGCGTTAGCAAATTTCATTCGTCAAACCTGTTTGGAGAATTTCATTGCGATGCTTGCGGCAAAGAGATTTTGAGGGAAAATCGTCGTTCTCCGACCGAGAGGCGTTTATAGATACGTCGGAGGGAGGAAACGGCGAAGCAAATAAAAAATAATTAAAAGGAGAAAAACGGAGTTTTTCAACCGTAATTTAAAAATTCAAAGTGAAAACGGAGGACTAAAGTTATCCTCCGTTTTGTTTTCTAATCCTTTTTATTTGCGTTTTTCACCGAAATATCGAAGCCACATCGCACGTAGTGGAAAATATACTGCTGCGCCACTCCCGCATATCTTCCGAGGCTCTCAGCGTCAAGGCGGCCGTCAAAATAAGTGTCAATCGCTCGCTTCATCCAGACGTCAATCGGAAAGGCTTCAAGATTTCCAAAGCCGAAAAGGGCGGCGCAAGAGGCAACCTTATCGCCGACGCCGAGAATCTTTTTAAGCTCTGCGAGCGTGTGGGTATAGCTTCTTGCGGCGGCAATCATTGCAAGATTCGTTTCTTTCGTGGCGACTCTTTTTGCCGCATCATACATATATTTATAGCGAAATCCGGGGTGAGAGGGGAGAAGCTTTTCGGGCTCGGCGTACACGTCTTCTGCCGTCGGGAAGCTATAGCAAATTCCGCAATTTTGGCAATTTTCGTGACACGGTATGCCATCAATTTTCGAAAGAGGGCATTTTTTAACCCCATTTTGCAAACAAAGGTTGTCGCCGTATGCCGCTGAAATTTCTGCGATTATCTTCTTTATTCTCGGAATGTTGTTGTTTTGGGAAA
>JAZRGJ010000045.1:0-11456 GCA_045644125.1 Eubacteriales bacterium
AAATTCATATTATTTTGACAGAGGAAAGCTTTACGGCGAATGGGATGACGGAGAGCGCTTTGCATTCTTCTCCATGGCGGTTACCGAATTTATGATTCAATCCGGTAATATACCCGATATTCTCCATGCAAACGACTGGCAAACGGCACTCACCGTCATTTACCTCAAAACTAAATTTTCAAACGTCAAAGAGCTTTCCCGTGTAAAAACGCTTTACACGATTCATAATATTGAATATCAAGGAAAATACGATCTCGCAATTCTCGGCGACGTCTTTGCGCTTGACTCTTCTTACGAATCAATAGTTGAGCATTCCGGATGCATAAACCTTATGAAAGGCGCTATCGTCACCTCAGACTTCGTGGGAACTGTCAGCCCGAATTATGCAAACGAATTGCAGTATGAATTTTTCGCATTCGGTTTATCCGATGTCATTAAGGCTTCGGCGCACAAAATGAAGGGAATTATCAACGGCATAGATTACAACTATTTTTCACCCGACAAGGGCGGAGATATTGATTTTCCTTTTTCGAAAAGACAGTATAAATCCGGAAAAGCGAAAAATAAAGCGGCTCTTCAAAAGGAGCTTGGGCTTGAAATTCGCCCCGACGTTCCTCTCGTCGTTATGATAACCCGTCTTGCGAGCCAAAAGGGAATCGATCTTCTTCTTTGCGTTCTCGAAGAGCTTCTTATGGAGGATATGCAGCTCGTAATTCTCGGAACGGGAGAAAAAGAGTATGAGGACGCCCTCCTTGACATTGAGTCAAGGCACGAAAACATGAAAGCTCTTATAAAATTCGACAGAGTTATTTCTAAAAAAATGTACGCTTCCGCAGACATTTTCTTAATGCCCTCGAAGAGCGAGCCTTGCGGTCTTGCTCAAATGATTTCTTGCTCGTATGGCACGGTTCCCGTTGTTCGTGCGGTTGGCGGTCTATACGATTCTATAATCCCTTATGGCAATGAAAATTCGAACGGATTTAATTTTAACAGCTACAACGCGCACGAGATGCTTTTTGCCATAAAGAGCGCCATAAACCTTCATAAAAACAAAACGGAATGGAACGCCCTTAGCAAACGAGCTATAAGCACGGATTTTTCGTGGAACAAGTCTGCCACGGAATATATGGCGCTTTATAATAATTTGATAAACAACTGATAGGATGTAAAATAATGATTAGCAAAGCAAATACCCAACCCCTACCAACAGAAAAAAGAAAAATCACAAAGCAAGAGCTGAAAGAAAGAATAGAAGCCAAACTCATAACGCGCGGAATCACAGAACCTAAAGACGCGACTAACGAGCAGCTTTACCAAGCCACCGTTGCTACGGTAAAGGACGTTATGATTGAGTTAAGAGAGGACTTTAAAAAGAGAAAAAAGGCTACTTCAGCAAAGAAGATATGTTATCTTTGTATGGAGTTTTTGGTTGGACGTTCACTTAAAAACGACGTTGTAAACCTCGGAATTTACGAAGAGCTTTGCGATCTTCTTTCAGATTTCGATTCTTCTTTTGAAAAAATTTACGCTTGCGAGCGTGATCCCGGGCTTGGCAACGGAGGTCTTGGCAGACTTGCAGCGTGCTTTATGGATTCGCTCTCCGCTCTTGATTATGCGGCAAACGGTTATTCTTTGCTATACGAAACAGGTCTTTTCCGTCAGAAAATTATCGACGGAGAGCAAATAGAATTTCCCGACGAATGGCTTGAAAGCGGCGGAGCATGGCTCGTCCCTCACCCCGAAAAAAGCGTTTCCGTACGCCTTGGCGGAAAAATAGAAGAAAAATGGGAAAACGGCTCGCTCAAAATTTCAAATTACGAATACGATGAGGTTAAAGCAGTTCCTTACGATCTTCTTATTCCCGGAACAAGCACCAATGCGGTTAATACTATAAGACTTTGGCGCTCACGCCCCGTAAATTCTTGCGTAACGGCTTACAATGCTTCCCAAAGCTCATACGTTAAATGCCTCTCGGACAGCTCTAACGCAGAGGTTATAACAAAACAGCTCTATCCCAAAGACGATTATGACGAGGGAAAGCTTTTAAGACTTACCCAACAGTATTTTTTGGTTTCCGCATCCTTACAAAGCATTATAAGCGACTACTTTGCGGAGCACGGCTCGCTTCAGGACTTCGAAAATAACATCGCAATACACATCAACGACACGCATCCCGCGCTTTGCATACCCGAGCTTATGAGAATTCTTATGGACGTTTATTCTTATAACTGGGATGACGCATGGAGCATCGTCGTTAAAACCGTATCCTACACGAATCATACCGTTCTCCCCGAGGCGCTTGAATGCTGGAGAGTTGAACTTTTCAGTATGAAGCTTCCGAGAATTTTCGGAATCGTCAACGAGATAAACAGACGCTTTACAGCTGACCTTTGGAATCTTTATCCCGGAGATTGGGATAGAATTTCACGCATGGCGATAGTTGCTTACAATCAAGTTAGAATGGCAAATCTTTCGGTTGTAGGCTCTCATACAGTAAACGGCGTTTCGAAGCTTCACAGCGATATTCTCAAAAAAACTATTTTCCACGACTTTTATAAAATGACGCCGTGGAAATTCACAAACGTTACAAACGGTGTCGTTCATCGCCGTTGGCTCAATACTGCAAATCCCCAGCTCTCAAAGCTGATAGAAGAGCTTATCGGTCCTGAATTCAGAGAAGACGCTACGAATCTTTCAAAGCTTATGGCATACGAAAACGATTCGTCCGTGCTTGATTCTATAGAAAAAATCAAGCATCACAACAAGGAGCTTTTCGCATACTACACCTATAACAAATGCGGAAAACGCATTGACCCGAATTCTATTTTCGACGTGCAGATAAAACGTATGCACGAATATAAGCGCCAGCTTCTCAACGTTCTTAAAATTATTTCTCTTTATAACGAAATCCTTGAAAATCCGAACACGGATATTCCTCCGCAGACCTTTATTTTCGGTTGCAAGGCCGCTCCCGGTTACGTTATGGCGAAAAAGCTTATTAAGCTCATATGGTTCTTATCCGAAGAGCTTGAAAAGAATCCTCTCACACGTGACAGGCTCAAAATAGTATTTATGGAAGAGTATAACGTTTCGCTTGCCGAAATTCTCATTCCATCAGCTGATATTTCGGAGCAAATATCTCTTGCAGGCAAAGAGGCAAGCGGCACGGGTTGTATGAAGCTTATGATGAACGGCGCGCTCACCGTCGGCACTCTTGACGGCGCAAACGTTGAGATTCTTGAGGCGGTAGGAAGAGAGAATATCTTTATTTTCGGACTCAACACCCCCGAGGTTGACGAGCTTTGGAGAAGCGGATATACCGCAAAGGATTACTACCACAGCTCTCCCACGCTCAAAAAAGTTGTTGACAGATTCGCATCTCCAATTGCAAATCAGGATTTCTCTCACATCTCCGATTACCTTATAAATCCCGGCTACGGAGTGGCAGACCCTTTTATGTGCCTTGCTGATTTTGATTCTTATCTCAGCATATATAAGTCTGCTGTCAACAATTATAAAAACAGGGAAGATTGGTGCAGAAAATCACTTATAAACACAGCGAAGAGCGGTGTTTTTGCTTCCGATAACAGTATAAACAATTACGCAAAAAACATCTGGCACGCAATGCCGGTTTGTAAAACGAAAAAATAATTTTTTGAGGGTTTGATTTGAATTTTTTAAGACTTTCGGCAAACGAGCTGCTTTCATCAAAAGGAAAGATATTTTTCAATCATGCCGACAAATCCGAATACGGCGCGGCTTATCAAAAAAACGAAAAATGCACGCTTTCGCTTTATTTACCGAGAAAACTCGGCGCAACCGAAGTTGAAGTTATTATTTTAAGCGAAGATCTCAACGAAGTTTTTTTCACAGTGAAAGCTCAATATCTTGATTTTTCGGGTGAATTTGACGTATATTCCGTAAATCTTCCGTTAGATAAAACGGGCGTTGGACTTTTCTTTGGAAAAATCAAAATAAAAACCCTAATCGGCGCTGTTTACGCACACAAAAATTCCGACGAGCTCGCATTTTCCATAGATCCCCTTGCCACAGCTTTTCAGTTGACTGTTTCCGATTTTTTATATGACGCGCCGAGCGATAAGTTTGGCGGTATCATTTATCATATTTTCGTCGACAGATTCGCAAAAGGCAAAAATCCGCCCAAACGAAACGACGCCATTATGATAGAAGACTGGTATTCGGAAATTCCCGAGTATCCCGAATATCCGGGAGCATATCTTGAAAACAACACCTTTTTCGGCGGAACGCTTTGGGGAATTGCGGAAAAGCTCGATCACATAAAGTCCCTCGGAGTTAATCTCATATACCTTTCGCCGATTTTCGAGGCGTATTCAAATCACAAATACGACACGGGCGATTATATGAAAATAGACGAGGGCTTTGGCGGCGAAGAAGCTTTCATAAATCTCATAAAAGAAGCCGAAAAGCGAGGTATCGGAATCATTCTCGACGGTGTTTTTAACCACACCGGCGCAGACAGCGTTTATTTTAACAAATTCAACAAGTATTCGGATATAGGCGCTTACCAATCAAAAGACTCTCATTATTTTTCATGGTACGACTTCCAAGATCACCCGAACAAATATACGTCTTGGTGGGGAATAGAAATCTTGCCGCGAATAAATCCAAGCGTAAAATCCTGCGAAGCTTTTTTACTTGGCGTTGTTCAAAAATATGCAAAAATGGAAATTCGCGGATTCAGACTCGACGTTGCAGACGAGCTTTCCGATGAATTTATTGCTAAAATAAAGGCTACGCTTGAGAGTGAGATAGAAAACTCCATTCTTTACGGAGAAGTATGGGAGGACGCTTCAAACAAAATTGCGTATGACGTGAGGAAAAAGTATTACCTCGGCAAAGAACTCGACGGTGTAATGAATTATCCTGCGAGGCGCGCCATTATATCGTTTTTGAGAAGCGGCGAAACCGCCGAACTTAACTATTTATTTCACGAAGTTATCCCCAACGCCCCAAAACGCATACGTGATGCGCAAATGAATCTTCTCGGAACTCACGATACGGAAAGAATAATAACCGTCCTCGGCGGTGAAGATTCCGGCGGAAAAAGCAACGACTATTTATTAAGCGCACGTTTGAATGAAAACGAAAAGAAGCTTGCAAAAGAGCGACTTTATATGGCTTACGCAATATCCGCAACTCTCCCCGGCATCCCATCCGTATTTTACGGTGACGAAGCAGGTCTTGAAGGGTATTCCGACCCCTTTAACCGAAGAAGCTTTCCTTGGGGATACGAGGATGAAGAAATTCTTAACTTCTACAAAAAAATCGGCAAAATAAGAAATGAAAATTCGGTTTACCGCCAGGGCTCATTCAAACCGCTTTTGACAAATTCGGATTTTCTCATCTTTGAACGCCGTGAAAAAGACTTGCTATTTATAACCGCAGTTAACAACTCAAACAAAATTCAAAAACTGGAATTCAAAAAAGACGCAAACGCTTTAATTGGCGATTACAAAGCTCGTGTGATAGACGTTTCGCCATATTCTGTTGAAATCATCAAAACAGATGCAAAAAGCTTTCTTTTTTCTAACGTGAAAGGACTAAAATGATTTTTACACTCGTAGGAATGCCCGCATGCGGAAAGAGTTGCATGGGCAGAGCAATTTCATCAAAACTTAAAATGCGACTCTTGGACGGAGATAGGATTATCGAAGAAAGAACAGGGAAAAAGCTTCAAGAAATTATCGACGAAAAGGGCCTTGACGCTTTTAAAAAAATTGAAGAAGAAACCCTGCTTTCGATTGAAGACGACAATATTATTTTAGCTCCTGGAGGAAGCGCCGTTTATTACGACTCGGTAATGCAAAAATGCAAAGAAAGAGGAAAGATAATATATATATACGTATCTTTGCCTATAATAAAAGAGCGCCTTGGCGATTATTCCAAGCGCGGCGTAGTTTTGAAGCCCGGTCAAACGATTGACGACTTGTATGCGGAGCGAACGAAGCTCTATGAAAAATACGCTGACATAACTATTAACTGTAACGGATGCGCATACCCCAAATATCGCGCGGAGCTTATTGAAAAAATCAAAGAATGTATTGAATCAAAATAAAAAGCGAGATGTTCCTTCAAATTAACGTAAAAAACTTGATATAAGTAAAAAGAGGCGCTTTAAACGAGCGCCTCTTTTATGCCGCCGAGGAATACATCCCTTTAACGAATTATGACTTTAAGGCTCTATAAAGAGCATCAATATCCCGTTTGCTATTCAAATAAGAAAGACTGACTCTGACAGTACCGCCGTTAAGAGTTCCCAAACGCTTGTGTATCAATGGCGCGCAATGGAATCCGCTTCTCACCGCAATTCCGAAAGAATTTAACTTCTCGGCTATAACGTGAGAGGGAATAGTATTATGAAAAAAGGAAATAATTCCACAGTTTCCTCCCACAATATTTATTCCGTCAACGGATAAAAGGCGAGCTTTAACTTCTTCTGTGAGAAAATTCAGCTTTTCTTCAATTTCCGAAATTCCAACTTTAGATATAAAGTCAAGCCCGGCGTATAATGAAGCTATAGCGGGTGTAGGAAGCGTTCCTGCTTCAAAATGTTCGGGAAGAGCGCTTGGCATGCGGGGATTCATAGATTCGCTGCCGCTACCGCCCTCGATAAAGCTTTCACGTAATTCGCCGTCGCAAAAAACGCAAAATCCAGCGCCTTGAATTCCAAACAAAGCCTTGTGTGAAGGAGCGCATAATACGTCGACGTTTCCGGAAGAGAGGTCGATTTCTCTATGTCCTATAGTTTGTGACGCATCAATTATCAGCTTCAAATTATATTTCTGCTTTATTTTATATAGTCTTTCTATAGAAATTTCTTCACCGGTAACATTAGAATTCGTGTTAACGATTAAACACGAGCTGTTGTCTTTCAAGAGCTTTGCTATCTCTTCTTCAAAGCTTTCGTTTGCTTTAAAAACGCTATATTCAACACCCCGCATTTTCAAAGCTTCAAGAGGTCTTATTACTGAATTATGTTCAATATCCGATATAATCACGTGAGAATTTTCTCTAACCGTTGTTTTAATTGCAAGATTCAGCGCATAGCTTGCGTTAAGAGTAAAAACCACGTTTTCCGGATTTTGATACTTCAGCAACGAAGCTATTTTTGCTCTTGTTTCAAAAATTTTTTCACTGCTTTTAATTGAAAGCGTATGCGCGCTTCTTCCGGGGTTTCCGCAATATTCATTCACACACTCGTTTAATGCCCGAATAACACAGCGAGGTTTTGGAAAGCTCGTTGCGGCATTGTCAAGATATATCATAACCCTGCCTTTTCTTCGCTATAAAGAGAATAATCGATTTGCTGTTTTTTCAGTTCCGCAACTGCGTCTAAAAAGTTTGCGCTCGGAAATTCAATTCCGTATTCACAACCTTTATTTGTTTTTGACGAGTCAACTTTTATGAGCTTTGACTTTATTCCAATGCCGGCAAGCGCTTTTTTCGCCTTTATGGCATAAGTGACAGAACCGACTGTTATCGCCGTTATTTTCACCTTCAAAACTCCTTTCCGCGCACTAAAAGATTAAGTGCAATAACAGTTTATGAAAAAAATATGAAAAGTTTCGGAAAATACTAGACTTTTTGCCACTTTTATGTTATACTAATATATCAATTGGAGTTATTATGGATATTTTTAAATTTAAGTCAGAGTACCCCTTTGGCGCTAATACCTACGTTATTTCATCGGATGGTGAATATGCGGTAATCGATCCTGCCTGCACACCTAAGGCGGTCTTTAACTCGCTGGGAATTTCCTCAAAAGACTTTCGCTATATTATACTTACTCACGCTCATTTCGACCACACGCTTTTTATTGACGAGTGGCAGAATGAAACGAAGCTTTCCGTTACGGTTTCGCGCGAAGATGCTGATATGTTAAGAGATCCGTATCTCAATTGCTATCAAGTCTTTTTTGGTAAAAACCGAGCGTTTTTCGGTGAAGTTTCAACGGTAAACGACGCTGACACGCTTCCTTTAGGAAATACGACTCTTACGATTCACGCCGCGCCCGGTCACACTCCCGGATCTATACTGATCGAAGAGGGAAACAATTTGTTCGTTGGTGATACGGTTTTCGCAAATTTCGGTTACGGTCGATGCGATTTACCGGGCGGAGATTTTGAAAAGCTGAAAAAATCCGTTGAAAGAATGCACCTTTTCAACTCCGAAACCGAGGTTTATCCCGGACACGGAGAAAAAACAAGAATTTCGAATATTATACGCTTTTAAGCGAAGAGGATAAAAATGGAAGAATTAAAAAACAATTTTATTCACGACATCATTGATGCCGATCTTGCGGAAAATCCTGAGTTAAAGATTCATACGCGTTTTCCGCCCGAGCCTAACGGATATCTTCATATCGGTTCTGCTAAGGCAATTTGGATAAACGCAATGACCGCAAAGAAATACGGAGGTCTTTTCAATCTTCGTTACGACGACACAAACCCCTCTAAAGAGGACGTCGAATACGTTGACAGCATTTACGAGGACCTTAAGTGGCTTGGTTGTGAGCCGAGCGGCGGTATTTTTTACGGCTCTGATTATTTTGACAAATGCTATGAATACGCCGTCAAGCTGATAAAAGAGGGAAAGGCTTTCGTTTGTGACCTCACCGCTGACGAAATGCGCGCATACAGAGGAACTCTTACCGAGCCCGGTAAAGAAAGCCCCTACCGCACACGAAGCGTTGAAGAAAACCTCGACCTTTTCGAAAGAATGAAAAACGGTGAATTCGAGGACGGCTCTAAAACCTTGCGCGCAAAAATCGATATGTCGTCATCAAACATGAATCTTCGAGATCCCGCAATATACAGAATCGTTCACACCTCACATCACCGTCAAGGAAACAAGTGGTGCATTTATCCCCTTTACGACTATGCTCATCCGATCCAGGACGCGCTTGAGGGAATAACGCACTCGCTTTGTTCCATTGAATTTGAAAACCACAGGCCTCTTTACGATTGGGTACTCGAAAATATAGGCTTTGATCCTCGCCCCAAGCAGCGTGAATTTGCCCGTCTTAACGTAACGCATACCGTTATGTCTAAACGTTATCTTCGCCAGCTCGTTGAAACAGGTCTTGTTGACGGATGGGACGACCCCAGAATGCCTACTATATGCGGATTAAGACGCCGCGGATACACTCCCGAAGCAATATTCGATTTTGTAGCTCGCGCAGGAGTTGCGAAAGCTTACAGCGTCGTAGATTACGAGCTTCTTGAGCATTGCATACGTGAAGAGCTCAATGAAAAGGCTGAGAGAAGAATTGCCATCCTTAATCCCATTAAGGTTGTCGTTACCAACTATCCCGAGAACGAGATAGAGTATTTTGAAGTTGCCAACAATCCCAATCACCCCGAGCTTGGAACAAGAAAGCTTGCATTTACACGCGAGCTTTATATAGACGCTGACGATTTTGCGGAAGTACCTCCGCCTAAGTTCTTTAGAATGAAACCCGATGGCGAAGTTCGTCTTATGGGCGCTTATATCGTTAAATGCAACGAAATAATCAAGGATGAGAATGGAAACATTCTTGAAATTCATTGCACGGCAGATCTTGAAACCAAAAACGGAATGCCCGTTGACGGCAGAAAAGTGAAGGGAACTATACACTGGCTTTCAAAGGAATTTGCAGAAGATACTACAGTTAAGCTTTACGATTTCCTTTTCGATATTGAAAACGTTTCCGATATTCCCGAAGGAAAAACGTTTGACGATTATCTGAACCGTGAATCAGTTACGACCGTTACAAACGCAAAGATTGAGCCTGCGCTTAAAAACGCCGTTCCCGGCGAAAGATTCCAGTTCGTAAGATGCGGTTATTTCGTTAAGGATACAAAGCACGAAAACGTATTCAACAGAATCGTAGGTCTTAAAGACAGCTTTCCTAAAAATAAATAATAGATAAACGGGCGGCAAAACCGCCCGTTTTTGAAAATGCTATGACAACAAAGGAATTCATAAATAAAGTTTTATTTTACGTTTCAGTTCCGAAATGCGCTTCTTGCGGTGAAAGACTGAGAGCAAACGACAGAGCTCTTTGTCCGCCGTGTAAAACTAAATACCGAGAGCTTCTTGAATTCAACTGTTCGGTTTGCGCAAAGCCGTATTATGAATGTGAATGTACAAACAAATATCTGAATGCGCATTACGTGCATAAGGTATATAAAGTTTTCAGATACTTTCCGGGCGATGAACCGCCGACCAATAATCTTATATACAGATTAAAGCGTGACAACAGACGCGACGTAGTTGATTTTCTTGCGAGCGAACTTCTGAATTCACTTAAAAACAAAAATACGAATCTCGATAATACCATAATCACAAGCGTTCCGAGAAGACGAAAATCTATTAAAAAATACGGCTTCGATCACGCAATGGTACTGGCGAAAGCTCTTAGCAAAGAACTTGGATTAGAATATAAGAAGCTGCTCGTATCAAGAGTTAAAAAAGATCAAAAGAAAAGCAACGATAAAAGTGATAGGCGCAAAAACGCAAAATTCGACTACAGAAAACGCTGTCTCGACATTACGGGAAAGAACGTCTTGATTATCGACGACATAATAACGACAGGCTCTTCGGTTGGCGCTTGCGCCACGCTTTTGCACGGGCTTGGCGCAAAGAAAATAACAGCTTTGACACTCAGTATAGCCTATAGTGACGAAAAATAAAAATAAAAGGAAGATTCAAGCGAATCTTCCTTTTATTATATAATAAAATTAACCAAGTTTAGCGTAGTTAATCTTTATGCCAGGGCCCATCGTTGTAGCAACAACGCAGCTCTTAATGTACTGACCCTTTGCAGCAGCGGGCTTAGCCTTGATAACAGCGCCAAGAAGAGTGTTGAAGTTCTCAACGATCTTTTCGGAACCGAAGCTTGCCTTACCGATGGGGCAGTGAATGATGTTGGTCTTATCAAGACGGTACTCGATCTTACCTGCTTTAGCTTCCTGAACAGCCTTAGCAACGTCGGGAGTAACGGTACCAGCCTTGGGGTTAGGCATAAGTCCCTTAGGACCAAGCACCTTACCAAGACGTCCGATAACGCCCATCATATCAGGAGATGCGATAACAACGTCGAACTCGAACCAGTTCTCAGTCTGAATCTTCTGTACCATATCTTCTGCGCCTACGAAATCAGCGCCAGCTGCCTTTGCAGCCTCAGCCTTGTCGCCACGAGCGAATACAAGGGTTCTAACAGTCTTACCGGTACCGTTGGGGAGAACGATAGCGCCTCTTACCTGCTGGTCTGCGTGACGGGAGTCAACGCCGAGACGGATATGAATTTCAACGGTTTCATCAAACTTTGCCTTTGCAGTCTGGCAAACGAGGCCGAGAGCCTCATCAGTGTCATACATTTTGGACTTGTCGAAAAGCTCGACAGAAGCCTTATACTTTTTACCCATTTTAGC
>JAZRGJ010000046.1:0-3755 GCA_045644125.1 Eubacteriales bacterium
GGCCCACAGAACGACATGGCTACGATCCGACTTCTTAAATTACATTTTATGGGCTCTTTCTGCGCTTATCTTCATATCCAGCTTTATAAAACCGAGCTATAAGAAAATTCCGAGAGCTTTAATACGAGTCGCCGCCGTTGCTTTCGTTATCTCTTCCCTCTTATCCCACCTTTACTTTAATCTTTATTACAAAGCATACGAGCGCTTTTCTGACGAAGTTTACGTTAGCGGTGAAATCACTGAAATTAAATATAACGAATATTACACTTATTTAAGCGTTAAAGCCGACGAAATAGATTCCGAGCCGAATTCTCGGTATAAACTTCTCGTAATGCTTGATTATGAAGAAAAGGATATAGAGCTTGCTGTTGGCAAAAATATATCTTTTAAAGGCAAAATTTCGGATTTTAATGAAGAAAATTCGAGCTTCAACGGCAATTCTTATTACCTTTCAAAAGGCTATTCCGCAAAAATCACAGAGCCTTATGAAATCGAGCTTTCCGGTGAAGCGAAAAGCGGCATAGAAAATTATTTTACCGAAACGAGAAACCGCGCGTCAGAATACATAATTGATAATTCCAATGAAGAAATCGGCGGTTTACTTACAGCGCTTCTTCTCGGTGAAAAACAGTATCTGTCACCATCCTTAAGCCTTGATTTCAAAAGAATCGGAATATCTCATATTTTGGCGCTCTCCGGCTTACATCTTGCGATTTTGGTTTTGGGATTGGCAAAGCTTCTTTCCTTGGTTGGTCTTGGCAAAAAGTCACGCGCTGTTGCGAGCATTTTCTTTACCTTGGCGTATATGGCGCTAACGGGATTCCCCGTATCAGTTGTCAGAGCGGGAATAATGCTGATAATTTCAAGCTTGCTTTATCTTTTGGCAAGCGCCTCCGATTCTTTAACCAATCTTTCAATATCCGTATTTTTGATAGTTTTGATAAATCCTTATTCAATATTTGATATTTCGCTTTTACTTTCGGCATTCGCAACGCTCGGAATAGTTTCACTCGGTGACTTGCCTAAAGTATACGGAAAAGATACGGGGATAAGATATAAAATTATAAATTCGCTTGTAATTTCGCTTTTTGCAATTTCCGCAACTTTCCTTATAAGCGTTATAAGCTTTGGTGAAATTTCCCTTATTTCCCCGATTTCAACCTTAGTTTTTGCGATTCTGGTAGAGTTATTTCTCTACCTTGGCACTCTTTTTATGATTTTTGGCGCAATTTTACCCATTGGCGACGTTTTGATTTTCTTAGGTGAATTTATAAAGCGGACGGCGTCGGTCTTCTCTTGCGTAAAATATATAACGGTAAGCACGGACGTCTCTTTCGTCAAAATAAGCGCGATAGTATTCACCGCCATCTTCTTCCTTTTTCTTATTCTTAATTTTAAACGTAAACGTCTTGGCGTGGCGCTTATTTCCTCGTTTATGGCTCTGATTTTAATTGGCGGCTCGATATTTACCTTCAAAACGGAAAACGAAGTGAGAGCGAGATATTTATCGGGTGAAACGGGCGATGCGTTTTTAATAAGCGATGAGGGCGAAATCACCCTTATAGAAAGCAAAACGTATATGAGGAGTAAGGTATACGAAACGCTGGATTATCTTAAGCGTGAGAATCTTACTCGCCTTGACAACTATATTTTAACTGATTATAACGAAAAGATGCCCACAGCGCTTTACGAATTGCTATCGCAACTGAAAGTTTCAAATATATATCTTCCGGAGCCTGATACGAATGAAGAAACGCTTATTTTCGAAAAAATACTTGAGCTCGAACAAACTTTCGACGTAGAGGTCGTAAGTTATGAAAATGAAAAAACTCCATTTGAAAACTTCACTTTCCGCTCGGTATACCGTGACGTAGATAACGCCGTTTTATCACTTGAATTTAAAAATAAAAAATACCTGATGGCTTCATCGGGTATCTTTGAGAGTAAAGCGGCAAACATTGCTTTGGGAGAAATTTATTCTTCCGATTACGTGATGCTTTTCCGCCATGGGAAAAGTTATAACGATTACAGCTTTACTTATGAATTTAAAAATCCAAAGGTTATAATTTTTTCAAGCAAGGGTATGTTTGTGTCCGGCTATACTGAAAATTTCTATAAAAATTCGGGCGCAAAAATACTTTTCACGCCCGAAAAATATGATTTTATACGTTGAACAAAAATTCTACGACGTCGCCGTCTTTCATAACGTATTCCTTGCCTTCGCTTCGAAGAAGACCTTTTTCCTTAACCTTGTTTCTGTCGCCTTCACGAACAAGGTCGTCAAATGATACAACCTCAGCGCGAATAAATCCACGCTCGAAGTCGGTGTGTATCTTACCCGCAGCGCCGGGAGCTTTCGTTCCCTTTTTGATGGTCCAAGCGCGCACTTCTTTTGCGCCTGCCGTTAGGAAGCTGATAAGGCCAAGCAATGAATATCCTGATTTGATAAGCTTATCAAGGCCGCTTTCCTCAATGCCGAGGTCTGCGAGGAAGTTAAGCTTCTCTTCTCCCTCAAGCTCTGCTATCTCTGCTTCAATCTGAGCGCTTACTGCGATAATTTCGCTTCCCTCGGATTCTGCGTGAAGGCGGAGCTTTTCAAAATGCTCGTTATCACGGTATTCTCCACCTACTTCATCCTCGGATATGTTGGCAACGTAAATTATAGGTTTAAGCGTAAGAAGTCTTGACTCCTCAACCCAAAGAAGCTCTTCTTCGGAAAGCATGAGCGAGCGAGCGCATTTGCCTTCCTCAAGGCAAGCCTTAAGCTTTTCAAGAACGGCAAGCTTTTCAAGAAGCTTTTTATCGCTTTTTGCGGCTTTTACGGTTCTGTCTATTGCTCTTTCAACGATTTCAAGGTCGGAAAGTATCAATTCAATATCAATTGTTTCAACGTCACGAAGCGGATCTATTGAACCCTCAACGTGTATAATGTCGTTGTTCTCAAAGCAACGAACAACGTGTACTACAGCATCAACCTCACGAATGTTTCCAAGGAATTTGTTTCCAAGTCCTTCTCCCTTGGATGCGCCTCTCACAAGACCTGCAATGTCAACGAATTCTATAACAGCCGGAGTGAATTTCTCGGGCTTATACATTTCACGAAGCTTATCGAGTCTTGCGTCAGGTACTAAAACGACGCCAACGTTGGGGTCAATCGTGCAGAAAGGATAATTGGCAGACTCCGCACCGGCATTCGTAAGTGCATTGAAAAGAGTGCTTTTTCCGACGTTTGGAAGTCCGACTATACCAAGTTTCATTTATATTACCTCATTTTTATCTTCAATCCCCTAAAGTATATCATATTTTTTAAGAATTCGCAATAGTTTTAAAAAATAATATAAAATTTTTGGAGAACTTATTGACAATTCGTTTTCTTTCCATTATAATATAATTGTTAAGTTTTTAATGTTTTTAACAAAGTTAATAATTGGAGATTTAAAATGGACGTAAAACTTTTGGTTGTGGACGATGACGTTAACATATGCGATATGCTTAAGCTTTACTTTGAGAACGAGGGTTATCAGGTAAAGACGGCAAACGACGGCTTTGAAGGAATCAAGGCTTTTAAAATCTACGAGCCCGACCTCGTGCTTCTCGACGTAATGATGCCTAAAAAAGACGGTTGGCAGGTATGCCGTGAAATAAGAGAAATTTCCCCGAAGCCCGTTATTATGATTACGGCTAAGGGCGATGTTTTTGATAAAGTTCTCGGTCTTGAGCTCGGAGCTGACGACTATACCGTTAAGCCCTTTGAT
>JAZRGJ010000047.1:0-16455 GCA_045644125.1 Eubacteriales bacterium
ACAAAAAATTGCAACAAAAAAGGAAGCCATCGATTTGATAGCTTCCGTAAAATCTTTGTTTCTCCCAATGTCTTATATCAGGCATCCCTACGTTGGCATTATCCAAATCAGGTTCTCGGTCGAAGGTCACACCTTCCTCTCGGCCTGTATACAAGCTCCCGTTTGTTCAGTTGTGAGTATATTATACACCTTTTTTGCGAAATTTGCAATAGGTTTCGAAAAAATATTCTTTGCATGTTATAATGGTTAAGCTTCGCAATTTGTAATAGGACGTTGCGAAGTCTAATTATTTAGAAAGATATGGAGGAATCTCTATGAAAAGGAATTACACAACAGAAGAAAAACAAACCATCGTTCATGCGTATCTGAATGGAAGCTCTGCCACTATTCTTTCCCGGGAACACGGCGTTCCACGCAGCACTATTTACCATTGGGTAAAACAATATCATCAAGCAATTACTGAAAAAGAAAATAATTCGGTTTCTTTACAGGATTATCGTGACTTGCAAAGAAAAACCGAAAAATTACAAATTAAGCTGGAAATTTTGCAATCTGTAAGCTGTACCCCGTATTCACCTTTGTCAGAAAAATTGCACGAGATCAAGAAAATTGCCAATAAATATCCAGCCAAATATATCTGTGAAACGTTGAAAGTATCCAAAGCAACCTTTTACGATCACATTATGCGTAATAAGGGAGAAAATAATTATTATACACAACACCGTGAGGAAATAAAACAAGCTATATTGGAAGCATATCACGATCACAAGCAGAATTTCGGTGCAAAAACCCTCAATTCGGTTTTAAAACAAAGGGGTTATCGGACATCAAAAGAAATGGTTTCGGAACCGATGACAGAATTGGGACTGCAAAGCATCCGTCGAAACTCTAAAGAGTGGTACGACCAAGAAAAGCGCGAACTTCGAAAAAAGGAAAATTTGGTCAAGCGAGAGTTTAATCCTCAAGCCCCAAATGAAGTATGGGTGGGGGATGTCACGTTTTTTAGATTCAACCATCGGAATTACAGCATCTGCACGGTTATGGATTTGTATTCCAGAAAAATTGTTGGATTCAAAATTTCTTCTACGCCTAATACGCGCCTAATCAAATCAACATTTGAACAAGCTTATTTAGCAAGGCATCCTAAATCGGGCTTGATCTTCCATAGTGATCAAGGAACGGCGTATACATTAAATACATTTCGAAAACATCTATTGTCATTGGGAGTCAAACAGTCATTTTCACAAAAAGGGACACCGTACGACAACTCACCCCAAGAAAGTTTTTATTCCACCTTAAAAAAAGAAGAACTGTATCGCAGAGAATACAGTTCCGAAAAGAATTTTAAGGAATCGCTTGGAAAATATATCGATTATTACAATAACGAACGTCCTCACTCGCGTTTGAAATACAGAAGTCCATCTCAATATGAGGAGGAAATGTCTAAATAATATTGGACACTTTGGTTCGAATTTGTAAGGCTTTCCGAGTTTTTTGCTTTGTTTTTTGCGGATCTTCGAATTGTGTCCAAACACATGACATAGGGTAATCAGTCGAAAATCCTTGAAAAACAAGGCAAAAAATAGAAATAGTAGTTGATGTCCAAACCTAACGGTTCAAATGTCAACTACTATTTCAGATGGCAGGGGCGGAAGGACTCGGTCTCGCGCGAACTGCGCGCTGCGGTCATTCGCGGCTCTGACAGTCCACCGGACTGTCATTCACTACCGCTCCTACTTCGAGTCCTTCTCGCAAAAAAGAAAAAGGAACGATACGACAAGCATATCATTCCTCTTTATTTGTGAAGCCACGATAAAAAGATGTTCCGTGGAGTTTTCGTATGGATTTGAATTTCTGTGGATTATAGATCTTTGAAACGCGATTCTGACATTACGTTTATATAATTTTCATCATACTTATGTATCGAGCGAAAATTGCCTTCATCAAGACCTGTAATGCTACCGGGTTTTCCCATGATTACAAAAATTTTGATACAGTCTTTTGACGGTGAGATGTTGAGCATTGGTTCCGGTACGCCATATCTTCTTCCCATTATACGCGGTAAAACCGGAAACTGTTCCCATTCAATCGTATTGTTTTTACAATGAATAATAGAATATCTGTTGGCGCGCTTGCGAGTAAAATATATCTCGTATTTTTTGTTGTCATCTTCGAATTTTACAAGTCCCACTTTATCCATAAAACAATCTTTTGGTGATTGTTTTTTTAAGGCTAAAAAACGAGCATAAATTTTACTCATTGTTTTTCTCCTTAGCGGTGTTGAGATTATTCTTTGCCGTCGTAATTGACTTAACAAGCAAAAAACGAATTGTTGAACACTTGCGGTCAAGTTCTTTATACCTTGTTTCATCAATATACTCACTTTTCCAAAGCATCTCAAGCCACTTGCTTGTTTCATTAGTTTCTTTTAGTGATATTTCCAGCTTTGCTATAAAGTCAGCGCGTCCGTGAGCGTATTTACTTTCGGCGATATTGGCACAAATACTCGTTGCGCTTCTGCCGATTTGATTGGAAATAACATTTTCGTGTTTTGCTCGAAGTTCTTTGGTTAATTGAAGAACATCAACAGATAATTTCATCGAAAGATCACTAAGCTTGTCTTCTTTCACAGTATTACGGCCTTTCTTTTTTTCTCATTATACCATACTTCAGGTCAAAAAACAACTACATTTCTTCGTATAAACTAACGGATATAATTCTGTTTGCGCAGAGCGCAACTTCATTGGGCGCAAGCACACATCATTGCGAAGCACATCATTTGCGCCATCTGCGCAACATCGTTCATTTGTGCCCGCGTAAAAAATGAGAAATGATGTTCTCGCTTTGCTCGAAATGATGTTGACCTTTTGTCAAATGATGTTGTGCCTTGCGGCACAAATGAAAAAATCCAAGTCACATGACTTGGATTTTTTGGCAGGGGCGGAAGGACTCGAACCCACGACCCATGGTTTTGGAGACCAGTACTCTACCAACTGAGCTACACCCCTATAAACGAATGATATTATACAAGATTTTTCGGCGTTTGTCAAGATGTTTTTAGAAAATGAAAGCAATATTTTTTGAAAAAAGAAAAAAGATGAGTTCTCTTGAAAAAACTTTTAAAAAAATATCAAAAAAACTTTGAAAAAGCTATTGACAAATGGTTTTATTTCGTGTATAATACATATCGTGTCCGCGGGAGTGGCGGAATCGGCAGACGCGCACGTTTGAGGGGCGTGTGTTTCCAACGTACGGGTTCAAGTCCCGTCTCCCGCACCAGAAATGCAGAAGCAATCGCTTCTGCATTTTTTTATCCCAAGCGTCAGCATTGTAAAAAATCGCTTAAAGCGTTATAAAGAAAGGTGTTTTATGATAATAAGAAAATCGACCTCTAAAGATTTATCAACGATCGTGCCTATTTTTGCGGAAGCGAGAAAAACTATAGCAGCGCTCGGTATAAACCAATGGCAAAACGGCTATCCTACGGAAGATATAATTGATAATGATATAAAAAAAGGCGAATCGTTTTCCGTGGAAATCGGCGGAAAAGTTGTCGGCACTTTCGTTATGATTCTTTCGGGTGAGCCGACATACGACAAAATATACGAGGGCGAGTGGAAAAGCGGCAACGAAAACAAGGATTATCTGACTATCCATCGTGTTGCGATTTCCGTTGCGAGTCGAGGCTCGGGAATTTCTGGCGAGATAATTAAGTTTTCCGAAAGCTTCGCAAAAGAAAACGGCAAAAACGCCATTCGCATCGACACCCACGAGGGAAACGTAGTTATGCGCCGTATGCTTGAGAAAAACGGATTTTCATATTGCGGAGTGATATATCTTGAAAGCGGCGATCCCCGAGTTGCTTACGAAAAAAATATTTAAACCCTGAACGCAAAATTGCCTGAGCAGTTTTGCGTTTTTCTATTGACAAAATAATGGGCGCATGATATAATAAAACAAACAGTTGAACAACCGTTCAACTATAAAGGAGAAAATATGAAAAAAAACTTAAGCGCTCCCGTTTGCGAATGTGATGAGTTTCACGAGAATATAATTCTTGAACGGCAGAAAACAATGCCTAAGGAAGAAACGCTATACGATCTTGCCGATTTCTTCAAAATTTTCGGCGATTCCACGAGAATAAGCATACTCTTTGCAATAGACGGAGCTCCAATGTGCGTTTGCGATATTGCAAAACTTCTCGGAATGACGAAGTCTGCGGTTTCTCATCAGCTTAAAATTCTTCGCCAAAGCGACCTTGTGGTTTATAAAAAGCAAGGAAAAAACGCAATATATTCGCTTGCTGACGACCACGTAAGAGATATAATTGAAAAAGCGCTTGAACATATAAATGAAAACAATTGAGAGGTGGAAAATATGAAACTTAAGTATACGGTAACCGGAATCGATTGCCCCAACTGCGCAGCAAAGCTTGCGGGATTGATGTCTGAAAAAGAGGGAATCGATTCAGCTAAAATCAACTTTTTAACAGAAAAACTCACGGTTGAAACCGCGCTTTCGGAAAGCGAAGCATACGAAATTTTGGCAAGTACGGCAAAGGCGTTTTCGAAGTCGGTTAAAATAGAGAAATGAAGAAAACGTTAATTTTTTTAAGAAGTGAACTCGGCAGAATCATATCGGGATTTTGCGTTTTTTCAGCCGCTCTCACGTTTGAAAACCTTAACTTCTTAAAAACGGCTTTCTGTTTTTATATATTGGCGTTGCTTATTTCGGGATTCGCCGTATTCTTTGATGCGGCGCGTGGAATTTTGCGCCGTGATTTTCTCGATGAAAAATTCCTTATGTCTTTGGCTTCCGTCGGCGCTATGATAGTCGGAGAATGGAGCGAGGGCGTTTCGGTTATGCTGTTTTTCCTCGTCGGAGAATTTTTTGAGCATAAAGCGGTCGCAAAATCCAGAAAATCAATAAAAAGCCTTATGGCAATCTGTCCCGATACGGCAAACGTGCTTGTTGACGGGGAAGAGTGTGAAACGGATGCCGAGGACGTTGAGGTCGGCTCTCTTATCGTAATAAGAGCCGGCGAGAGAGTGCCAATCGATTCCGTAGTTATTGACGGAGCGTCGGAAATAGATAGCTCTGCGCTTACGGGCGAATCTATACCTCGCTCGGTTAAGGCGGGCGATGAAATCAAAAGCGGCGTAGTCCTTTTAAACGGAGTTTTAACCGCAAAAACGTTAAGAGCAGCGGAAGATTCTGCGGCGGCAAGAATTCTCTCCCTCGTGGAAGAGGCTAACGAAAGAAAATCACGAGAAGAAAGCTTTATAACGAAATTTTCCAGAGTATATACTCCGGTCGTGGTATTCCTTGCCATTCTTCTTGCGCTGATTCCTCCTATATTTAGTATAACAAGCCTTTCCGATTCAATTTACCGAGCCCTGATATTCGTAGTAATATCGTGCCCCTGCGCGCTCGTGATTTCCGTGCCGATGGCATTTTTCGGCGGTATCGGATGCGCCGCGGCAAACGGAATTTTATTTAAAGGAGGAAACGTTTTTTCTCCGCTTTCAAAGGCAAAAATATTTGCTTTTGACAAAACGGGAACGTTGACGAGCGGTAAAATTTCAGTTTCCGTCAAAAAGGCTTACGCTGTTTCGGATGAAGAGCTCCTTTTTCTTGCCGCAACAGCTGAATACGCATCAAACCATCCCATTTCGCTTGCCATCAAAAATGCGGCAAAAAGCTTTGAAAAGCCGGAATTTGCCGAGGATATTGCGGGAAAAGGCGCAAGAGCCATATACCGTGGCGTTGAGATTTTGGTAGGAAACGAAGATTTGATAAAAAGCTTTTCCGTTGACTTTGATTCCTCGGATTCGGGAATATACGTAGCTAAAGATAAAAAGCTTATCGGAATAATATCCGTATTTGACGACGTTAAGGATGAAGCGGCGGAATCGCTCTCCTCTTTGCGTGCGCTCGGCGCGGAAAAGTTCGTTATGCTATCGGGTGACAAGCGGGAAAATGCAGAAAAGGTTGCGGAAATCTTAAAGCTTGACGAATGTTTTTCGTCGCTTTTGCCGGAAGAGAAATATAAAAAAGTTGAGGAGCTTTCAAAGTCGGATGACGGAAGCCTTGCATACGTCGGCGACGGAATTAACGACGCTCCCTCGCTTTCCTTGGCAGACGTTGGAATAGCTATGGGCTCGTTAGGATCGGATAGCGCAATATCCGCCTCGGACGTCGTGCTTGTTTCAGATAATCTTGAAAAGCTCCCCTTAAGTATAAAAATAGCAAGAAAAACTTTAAGAATAGCGAAAGAAAACATCGTGTTTGCCCTGGGCGTTAAATTTCTTATAATGGCGCTTGGCGCTTTTGGCATCGCAAATATGTGGCTTGCCGTTTTCGCAGACGTCGGCGTTGCCGTAATTGCAATACTGAACTCTATGCGCGCCTTAAAGCTTAAAAAGTGACACGCATGCCGACTAAACGTGAAAAAAGACTGATTTTGTGTAAAAATCAGTCTTTTTTGTAAATAAATGTTTACTCAATATTCCTTTGATTTCATATGGCGCTCAATATCTCTGTCGGCATCTCTTTTCGCTATATCCTCTCGCTTGTCGTATAGCTTTTTACCCTTGCATAAACCAATCGCAAGCTTAACGCGCGAGCCTTTGAAATAAAGTGTGAGGGGAACTAAAGTATAGCCCTCGCGAGAAACCAAGCCGGCGAGCTTCATTATTTCTCTTTTGTGCATAAGAAGCTTTTTCGGGCGAAGAGGATCACGGTTAAAAATGTTTCCTTGCTCGTAGGGGGATATATGCACGCCGAGCGCAAAAAGCTCGCCTTTATCCACCTCGCAATAGGAATCCTTAAGATTAACTCCGCCGCGGCGCAGAGATTTAACCTCCGTGCCGAAAAGCTCAACGCCGGCTTCGTAAGATTCTATGACGAAATAGTCGTGTCTTGCTTTTCTGTTATCGGCTATTATTTTTTGACTTTGCTTGTTTTCTGCCATCGTGTGTTCCTTATTTGCTAACTTTCGCCGTAGTGTTTTTTGTTATTTTAACACACTTTCAGATTAAAATCAATACCTTAGCCGAAAGCATTTGATAAAAGCTCAAGTATTTTAAATTTCGGATTGTATTTTTGGTTTGTAATAAGATTTATCTCCTCTTTCGTATAATCTATCAATCCGTCGTCGCTCGGCGCTTTTTCCGTCGCTATATCAAGGCAAAGGGGAGGAAACATTACGCACCACCAGTTTTTTCCTTCGCCCTTGCCGATTATAACCCTCAAAGAGCAGTATCTGCCCTCGGGGAGCTGAAAGCTTTCGTATTCACGGGTTTCATACCATTCCTCGGTAAGCGTTACCGCCACGGAGTAATCATACCCGCGCCGCCTTACCTCATTTTTGAGAAATGCTTCGATTTCGGGGAGTAATTCGGAAATTTTACCCTTGGCAGAGTCTATATCCTTGAAAGCCTTTAGCTCGCTTCCGTATTTTTTGAGAAGCTCATCACGGATTTCGAGCTTAAGTTTTTGATCCGCATCGCTGTCAGTCGGCGCTAAAATATGTAGCCTTATCGTATCGTCGTAAATTGCCGCCTCAGCTTCCGTCGGAATAGTTGCCATGATTAAAGTTGCGAAAAGCACGGCGAAAATCGGTAAAAAAAGTTTTTTCATTTTATTTCTCCTTTGTTTTTTTCAAATTCTTGCCATAGCTTTTAAATTTTATTCATTATTTATTGAAAATTGTTGACAATCATTCTTAAAAATGGTAAACTTGTAGTAATAATTATTATTATTTAAGGAGAATGATATGATTCCAAAGATTCCCGAAATAAAAAATCCCGAAAGATATGCGGATTTCGACCTTCCGAGAGAGAAGCTTGAATATGCGCTTTCCGAAGCCTTAAAGAAAATTGACTACGCAATTCCTCAATTTCAAGGAACGTTCCCCTCGCACGCAAGCGTAAATAACGTTTATCAGCCTTCCGAAAATACGTGGGGATGGAACTGCGGATTCTGGACGGGCGTTCTTTGGCATGCATACGAAATGTCGGGAGATGAGAAATATAAAAAAGAAGCTCTTTCTCACGTTCCGTCTTATTTGCACAGAATAGAAAATAAAATCGGCGTAAATCATCACGATATGGGCTTCGTTTTCACTCCCTCCTGCGTTGCCGCTTGGAAGCTTGCGGGATGCGAGGATGCAAAGCGCGCCGCAATACTTGCCGCAGATAACCTTTTGACAAGATATAAGGAAAAGGGTGACTTTATTCAGGCTTGGGGCGATCTTAACGATCCGCTTTCATACCGCCTTATAGTTGACTGCCTTCTCAACGTTCCGCTTCTTTATTGGGCAAGCGAAGTAACCGGCGACGAAAATTATCAGGAAAAAGGCTATAAGCATTTCAACACAACGGCAGAGGTTTGTTGCCGTGAGGATGCAAGCACTTACCACACATATTATTTCGATCCCGAAACGGGCGCGCCGCTTAAGGGCGTAACTTGTCAGGGCGCATCGGACGACTCTGCGTGGGCGCGCGGTCAGACGTGGGGAATATACGGCCCGATGCTTACTTACGCTTATAAGAAGAATGAAAAAGCGCTTGCGCTTTTCAAGGCGACTACCAGCTATTACCTTAACTATCTTCCCGAAGATTACGTTGCTTTCTGGGATCTTTCCTACACGGACGGTGACGACGAGCCTCGTGATTCTTCTTCAACGGCGATTGCGCTTTGCGGAATGCTTGAGGGAATTAAGTATATGGACGAAAACGATCCTCTTCGCAAAATCTTCGTAAACGCAACGAAGCGCCTTATGAATTCTTTGATAGACAATTACTTAACCAAGGATATACCCGAAGCAAACGGACTTTTGCTTCACGCAACGTACGGAAAACCTCAGGGCAACGGTGTTGACGAGATGAACATCTGGGGAGACTACTTCTATATGGAAGCTCTCAACAGAATGTTGAATCCTGATTGGAAACTTTACTGGTAAAAAAACTTGAAGAGGGAATAGAAATGAGAAAATTTTCAAAAATCATAGTTATCGCGCTCGCTTTGGCAATAGCTTTGACGGTAGGGATTCTTGCGGTTAGCGCGGCTGGCGATAACGGCTTAAGCGTAACTGTAGCGCTTGACGGCGTTGACTCCAAAACCGAAGCTGTCAGCGAATTGCCGGTATATAATGTCGGTGATTACCTTGAATATGAATACGAGGGTTGGCGCGCGAGCTACAGAATAAAATCCGTTGCCAACACCGCAAACGGACTTACCGTAACTCTTGACTTTGGCGATGCCCGTTATTATTCCGTAATTGGCGCTGACGGAGGCGAAACGTACGTAACTAAAGCTTCGCTCGGTAATCCCCAAACAACCGATGCGCTTCTTGTTGAGCTTTCGGCAAAATTCCGCTCGGATTTTAACGCTCTTCCGGCCGGCGCAACCATAAAGCTTTACGCTGACGTAAAGGATAATAGCACAAGCGCTCTTTCCGTCTCCGTTGAAAAGCATTTCGACCTTAACGGTTTTAATTTCGTTTCGACCTGCGATAGCGCTCGTGACGGTACGAAATCAGCATTTTCCATTACTTCAACGTTTTATTTATACTCCTCAAGACCGGGCGGAAGCCTTTTCCTCGGAGCTCCTTATGCAAGCGCTACCGAACAAAAGGATCCGGAAACGAATGAGGTGAGCTATAATGTAAACATTAGCTCCTCGAGAGGATATTCCGCATTCGGAAGCCTTTCCGGAAATGCGCGCGTTCACCTTGGAAAATACGGAAACTTCGACGGTAATAACCTCTCTATTTACACTAATATGATGGCAAACATTACCGGAAGTTCTACTGACGGCTCATATTTCTTGACTATTGACGGCGGTTATTATCATAAGTGGTGCACCAATTATATGCCCGGTATGTTCTATTTCAGAGATAACGCCGCAAACCAAGAGGGTGAGCTTAACGTAAGCCTTAAAAACGCTACCTTTTATTCGAAAGACTACCTTTTCTACTACTATCATGCGTCAGGCAGCCCCATTGAGGGATCTATAAAAACGTTCCGTCTTGACATAGAAAATTGCGTGCTTAAAGCGGAAAATTCAATTTTTATGGTATTGCCTCACTTTATGGATAGAGTAACGGCAAACATTGAAGATTCTTACATTCTTTCAACCTTGGGCGTAAACGGATGCGTTAATATCGACGAGGGTTGCCGTTTTTCAGGTGTCGGCGTTAATACGGCTGAATGGTATTTTGCAAAGTCTATCACCAAAATGACTTTTGCCTTTAAAACAAACACGTTCAAATTCTATGATTACGCATACGATGCGGGGCGTGGCTATGTAACCGCAAAATTCGATCCCTCGTCTATGGACGTTGAGCTGAATGAAACCGAGATTTTCTTCACGAACGTAACCGCAAGCGAAGAAAATTCGTCGCTCATAACCTGGATTGACGAAAACGGCGTAGCTACGACCGAGCGTTGGCTTAACGGTGAAATTCCTCGTCCTGCAAATGCTCTTCCCGAGGGTAACGACAACTATTACTACACCTACGGTGACATCACCGCAGTTAACGGAGATAAAACGTATACGGCACGCCCCGTAGCGAAATTCGGACTTAAGATAAACTTAACGCTTGCAAGCGACTTTATATATAACGTATACGTTCCCGAAAGCGCTTCCGAGAGCATAAAGGAAGTAAGAGTATATAAGTCTAACGGAGAGGGAGTAGTTCTTCAAAGAGGCGAGCTCGCAACGATAAGCGGAGTTCCTTATTACAGATACTTCTTCAATATCCAAGCCTCGCTTGCGGCAGATGCCTATAGCTTTGATATGGACATCTATACGGATAAGGCGAGCGGAGAATACTTCACTCAGCAGTGCGAGATGTCTATCCCCGCATACAGCGCGGAAATTATTTACAACGATAAATACAGCGACAGTACCCACAATCTTATGAATAAGGTTCTCGCATACGTAAAAGCGGCGTGCGATTACTTTAATACGGCAAATAACAATAAGTACTACAGCGTAATCGGAAAAATCCCGACAGTTACCGCGCCTGAGTACCGCGCGGGAGTTGCCGTAGATACCATTCCCGAGGGATCTGACGTAAGAGACGTTCTCGGCGGTATATCCGTAATATTCGGCTCGCAGCTTAAATACAGATATTACTTTAAACCTGACGTAGATTTTTCAGCAAATACCGTTACGTTTTCGTATATAAATAACGGCTCAGTTACCGTTGTAACGCTTAAAGCGGCAGACGTGCAGAAAGACGCCATAGGCAACTACTATGACGTACCGCTTAAAGCATCCGATATGCGTTCCGACGTAACGCTCAGCGTAAATTCAGACAGCTTTACTTACAATTTGTCGAACTACATATTTGAAGTTAACAGCGGAAACAACGAGAGCGAAAAACAGCTTGTATACAGCCTTTGGGAGTATTCCGAGGCGGCAGGCGGATTCAATAACGAAACGCCCGACGTTGACGTAAGCATAAACGGAACGCCTATCTCCGAATACAAGATAGTTGCGAATACCGAAGAAGAGCTTGCGGCGGCAGAAATCTTCAAGTCTGTAATTGAAAAGGAACACGGCATAAGCCTTGAAATTCTTTCTTCTTACAGCGGCCGCGCTATTGAATTCAAGTCAGTTTCTCCCGATTCATTGTTTGACTACCACGTAAATCTCGACGGAGATAATCTCGTAATAAGCTGCGCTTATCGCTCCTTCTTTGAAGATGCGACGGATGCCTTTGTAAACGATACGTTCGCAAACATCAACCGTGACCTTGATATTACGGCAGAATTCGTAAAGGATTATTTCTACGGCAAGATTCTTTATTCCGACTTCGACGTTCCCACCTTTAACGGAACAGCCGAACAGTTTAAGGGAATGAGCGCCGCAGCAATAGATGCCGCAGCAGGTGAAAACGCTTATTTCGCAATCAAGCGCGCTCACGACGTTGCAAACTCCAAGGGATATTCAGTATATGCTGATAAGGATGCAACCTACTTCATAGGTACTTCCAAAAACGATAAGGGTACGATAGAAACTATCGTTATCAAAACCGATACTTATTGGCAGGGCGCTGACTTTATAATTAACGACAGCTCTCTTTCAAGACTTGAAGGTAGCAGCAACTCAGACGTTGGAGGCGCTGCAGTATTCAGAATCGGAAGCGACCATACGGCTGTAAGCATTTCTCCCGATTTGCTTCTCGACCTTGATGAAAACGGAAAAAGACCTTTGTATACAACCGATACGAAGCTTAAAGCCGGACTTGGCTATGCGGCGATGATTTTCGTTTCCAATAACGACGTTACGCAGTATATAAGATTTGGCTACGATACGAAGCAGGGTAGAGCGCAGCAAGAGCTTATACTTATAGATGAGTACGGAAATATCGATCCCTCAACTCCTACGCTCTTTGATTTTGAAAACGTAACGAGCATATCCGCATACAGAGCAGATACTAAACCCATCGTTATCGACGGCGGCGAGGGCTGTACCGTGACGACGCTTTCAAGCCAGGTAATACTTCATTCTGTTTCCAAGACCATCTCAAGAGTCTTAAGCGTTGAAAGATCAAATACTACGGTAAAGAATATCGAGCACGTCATTTATAACGAGCCTACAAGATACGACGCGAATAACACGGCAACCGGCGGACATTCTTATTCAGGCTTCTTCAGTGTAACGAGAGCTAACAACGTTGTTTTTGAAGATTGCGTAGCTCAGGCGAGAGTAAGATGTAAAGAGGGAACTTACGATATAAGCGTATCGTATGCGAATGATGTTACCTACCGCAACTTCACTCAGTCGAACTTCTTCCAGGAGGGTACGCAAGCTCCGGACACTACGGATAAGTGGTGGGTAATGGGCTCTAACTACTGTAAGAACCTCAATTACGATTCTTGCGTATTGACGAGATTTGACGCTCACGCAGGCGTTTACAACGCAACTGTCAAAAATTCGACTATCACCTCTATAAGACTTACCGGCGGCGGAACGTTCATTCTTGAAAACTCAACCGTTTATTCAAGAAGCGGCATGGGCAGAGGCTTTATCGAGCTTCGTGAGGACTACGGTTCAACCTGGCGCGGAAATATCATCATCAAAGACGTTCACTTCTCATATACCGGAACAAAGAGCGCTGATTTTGCTATCATAAGAGGTAACTGGGAGCATCACGAATTCGGTTATGATACTGCGCTTCCCAACGTAAACGTCGATACTATCACGTTCTCTGACAATATCAAGTCGACGATAAAGAACATTTACGTTTTCAATATCTCCAATGCTGTCGATCAGAGTTATACGTATTTCGTGACCGAAACCGTTACGTTTGACGGTGTGACTCAAAGCGTCACCAAAAAGATAACCGACGTATTTGACGATCAGACTTACAAAATGCTTACGGCGCTTGAAGACTTGCGTACCGAATATTTCGATGGAACGATTTCAAGAACCGTAACGTACGATGCTAAGGATAGCAAAGGCGTAGTTCACTCGGTTACCGAAACCGAAACTGTAAACGGATTCGAAAACGTTAACCCCTATAAAGCTCCTGACTTAGTAATAATCAAGGGCATGAGTGACGCTTATACCTGCAGTCTTACGAAAACGCTTTCGAAAACCTTCGAGGAAACGATATTTATGCTTGATCCCGAAGATTTCGGCAACAGCGATACTCCTATTATAGGATACGTTTACAAATAATTTTTCAGGGCGAGGAGCTTGATCCTCGCCCTTTTTAATGTAATAAAGCCGCGCCTTTTTTCGTATTTTTAAATGAAAGAGGTGGTTTTTATGAAAATTGCCGTAGTAGGATACGGAAATCTTGGTAAAGCGATTGCCAAAAGGCAGAAAATGGACTCGAATTTCGAGCTTGTGGGGATATTTTCAAGGAGAAAAACGGAGTCGAGCTTTGCGCCTGTCTATCACGCAGATGAAATATACAATTTCAAGGATAAGGTTGATTGCTTGCTTTTGGCGGGCGGAAGCTCTAAGGATTTGCCGAACATCTCGCCGCTTTTGGCAAAGGACTTTAATATAGTTGATTCGTTTGATATACACGCAAAAATCAAGGCCCATTATTTTAAGGTTAATGAATCGGCAATGTGGGGAAATCTGGCCGCAATCATTTCTTGCGGGTGGGACCCGGGGCTTTTTTCGCTCTTTCGACACTTAAGCATGGCTTTTCTTTCAGAGGCGAATATTTCAAGCTTCTGGGGCAGGGGAGTCAGCCAAGGGCATAGCGAGGCTATAAGGCGAATTGAGGGCGTAAGATATGCGATAGAATATACAGCGCCTAAGGAAGAAGCTGTAAAAAACGCTTTTCTGGGGATAAATTCCGACGCAAAAATTAGCCATGTAAGAGAGTGCTACGTGGTTTCAGAGTCGGGACTTGAGATGGAGATTGAAGAGAAAATTAAAAATATGCCGGAGTATTTTCTCGGCTATGAAACGATTGTGAATTTTATAAGCGAAGAAGAGTTTTTAAAGAGTCATAATTTGAATTTCCACGGGGGGCGTGTCATTTCCGTGGGCAAAACTGGGAGTGAAAATGATAATGTCGCCACGATGGCGCTCAGCGTAGAAATGAGCTCAAATCCAGAGTTTACCGCAAGTATAATGCTGGCGTATGCTCGCGCCGCAAAGCGCTTGTTTGATTTGAAGATTTTCGGCGCAAAAACCTCGCTTGAAGTTCCTCCGAGCTTTCTGTTTGACGGACAATTGTTCAATTTGCTATAAAATGCGAGTTTTTTTTGTTTAAAGTTTGCGTTGTGAAATCTTGGCGTTTGTGTTATAATTATAAGGATGTAAAATTCAGGGGTTGAAAAATGAAAAAATTTTGTAAAGCTTTAATTTTGATTTTAGGTTTGACGATCGTCGTTTCGGCTTTTGCCGTTTCAATAAGCGCCGCATCGGACGGATATACGCTTGCGATTGATTTCGGTGGAAATATCACCGAAACCGCCGTGAACGAATTGCCGTCGTACGCCGTCGGAGATTACGTTGAATACAAAAACGGCGATTTCAGAGCGAGCTACAGAGTAAGCGGCGTTTCGAAATCCGGAAACAAGATGACTGTGACTCTTGATACCGAGGACGCGCGTTACTATGCGATAACTCTTGCCGACGGTACGACAAGCTACGTAACAGACGATGAAATCGGCTCCAACCTCGGCGCTAAGTTTACGGAGGATATGACAGCGCTTGAAACCGGCGCTACGGTTAAACTTTTGTCTGATGTTTTCGTTTCATCTTCCTCGGTGAGAGTAAGCAATAAAACCGTTTTTCTTGATCTTAACGGTTTTAACCTTGTGTTTACCAATAACGCCTGCGCTATGGGAACCGCAATAATCGTCAGCAACGCAGACTTTTATTTATATTCAAGCCGTCCGATGGGAAATCTCTTCCATGCGTCCCCCAGAGCTTCATACTCGGAAACAAGCGGCGAAGATGGATCTGTAACGGGTTCGATTACCGTTTCAAATCCTGCGTCTTACACTGTTTTTGATATGTCGCAGGCCGCTAAGATTCATTTGGGCGCTTACGGCAACGCAGACGGAGATAACCTCTCAATATACGCCAATATGCTTGTCAATGCGGTCGGCAGTTATGCGGAAGACGAATACGCCATTACGATAGACGGCGGTTACTATAACAGATACGTGGCAGGAAACATGTCCGGTATGTTCTATTTGCGTGACGGCTCCTACCTTACGGGATACTTAAACGTCAGCGCCAAAAACGCAACGTTCAACTCCGCATCCAGAACGTTCTACTGTTACAGCGGCGCAAGCGCTCAGGTTGGAACAAAGCTTTTCAGAATAGATGCAGAGAACTGTGTTTTTTCAAACGGTACTGTGGCATCGGTCGAGCCTATGTACGTCGGCAGAATGCAGGCAAACTTCAAGGATTGCTATTTCTTGACAACTCCCGGTAATTCAAGCGAAGTAAATCTTGAGGAGGGCTGTCATTTTATAAATGAATATTCAAGCTCGCTTGACGAGGGCGTAATATTCGCAAAATCACTTGATTTTAAAAACGTAAATCTTAAAACGAACACGTTTTCGTTCTCTAATTATAGGTATGACAGCGAGCTTGGAAACGTTGTTGCTGATTTCGACCTTTCCTCGCTTGACGTTACCGAAAACGAGAAAATTTATTATTTTGAAAAGGTTAACGCTAAAGCGGAGAATACTTCTAATATAACCTGGATAGATATTGACGGCGTAGTTACGACTGAGCGTTGGTCAAACGGAAGTATTCCGACAGCCGCCGGGCCCTTGCCCGACGGAAACGATATATATTATTACACCTACGGAAAGATAAGCGAAGTAAACGGGGACAGAATTTACGAGGCCCGCCCCGTAGCGAAATTCGGACTTAAGATAAACTTAACGCTTGCAAGCGACTTTATATATAACGTATACGTTCCCGAAAGCGCTTCCGAGAGCATAAAGGAAG
>JAZRGJ010000048.1:0-5030 GCA_045644125.1 Eubacteriales bacterium
GGTTGCGATTGTGATTGCGAACTCAAGACCAAGATTCTCGCTGAAAAGCAGTACCTCTCCAAGAAGGCTGTTTGGATTTTCGGTGGCGACGGTTGGGCATACGATATCGGCTTCGGCGGTCTTGACCACGTTCTCGCTTCCGGCGAAAACGTAAACGTATTCGTATTTGATACCGAAGTTTACTCTAACACCGGTGGACAGGCTTCCAAGGCTTCTAACATCGGTCAGGTTGCGCAGTTCGCAGCTGCAGGTAAGGCAATCGGCAAGAAGAACCTTGCAGAGATCGCTATGTCCTACGGTTACGTATACGTAGCACAGGTTGCTATGGGCGCTGATATGAACCAGACTCTTAAGGCTATCGCTGAAGCAGAAGCTTACAACGGACCTTCTCTTATCATCGGTTACGCTCCTTGTGAAATGCACTCCATCAAGGGCGGTATGGCTAACTGCCAGGCTGAGATGAAGAAAGCTGTTGAAGCAGGCTACTGGCAGATGTTCAGATACAATCCTGCGCTTATCGCAGAGGGCAAGAATCCCTTCACCCTTGACTCCAAGGAGCCCACTGCTGATTACCAGGCGTTCATCACCGGCGAAGCTCGTTACACAAGACTTGCTCAGGCATTCCCCGAAAGAGCACAGGAACTCTTCGAGAAGGCAGAAAAGACAGCAAAGGCTAAGTACGAGAGACTTAAGAAGCTTGTTGACTTCTACAACGTTTAATTGAAAAATTAAGCTAAAAAAGAGGAACAGATTTCGGTCTGTTCCTCTTTAAATTGAAAACTCGTTACACAAGACTTGCTCAGGCCTCTCGCCTGCGGGCTCGGTCACATTTCGGCTCTGACAGTCCACCGGACTGTCATTCACTACCGAAATGCCGCTACGCTACCCCGAAAGAGCAGAAGAACTCTTCGAGAAGGCTGAAAAGACAGCAAAGGCATAAGCCGATATGCAATACCATCAACACGGTTTTGAACGGTAAATTTGACGCAATTCTTCGGGAAATTTTCTTGCAAAGTTTTACTTTACTTCAAAAATTATCCCTTGCCTAACATCAAATTTCCTCGCCCAAAACAATTAAAGTATAAGCTTAAGTATGACTGAAATTAAGCGCATTGCCGATATTGCATATTGGCTTTGAGAGACTTAAGAAGCTTGTTGACTTCTACAACGTTTAATTTAACCTGATAAGTCTAAGATTAAAATAGAAAAGGGCCGATGCGAAAGCGTCGGCTCTTTTAATGTATTACAAAAGCTTGATTTTTTAAAAATATCTTTTTGATTTGCTAGATTTTTTACATTGTTTGCATGATTTTTTACATTGACTTTGAAAATTGCCCGTGATATAATGTGTTTGTTTTGGAAAAAGTGAATTTGCAAAACAAAGAAGGGAATTAAATATGATAGGATTTTTGCTGCTCCTTTTATGCACAGTATTAAATCTTGGCGAGAGCATTGCCGTTAAAGAATATGCCAAGAGGCACGGCTCGGGCGGCATGCTGATGAATGCCGTAATCGCTCTTTTTGCCGCTCTCTTTTTCCTCGTCACAGACAAGGGCGGGTTTTATGTTCCCGAGGGTATGCTTCCTCTTGCGCTTATCAACGTTTGCCTTTTTGCGACGGGATTTTATCTTACGTATATTTCATTCCGCATAGGCCCTTACGGTCTTACCCGTCTTATATCCAATTTTTCGCTCATATTCACGGTTTTTTACGGAATAATCTTTTTAAAAGAACCTATATCCGTATTCACTTACATAGGATTTGCCCTGATCGTTTGCGCAATGTTCTTCATAAATTACCGTGGCAAGTCCGGGGCGAGCGAGGGCGGTCAAATTTCGGTAAAATGGCTCATTTGCATACTGACATCGGTTGTGGCTAACGGATTTATCGCAATACTTACGAGAATGCAGCAGATACGCTGGAATGATACCTGCTCGAATGAGTTTCAGGTTATTTCTATCGGCGGTTGCTTCGTTCTTCTTGCCATTCTCGGTATTATCACCGACCGTGATAAGCTTTCGTCCGTCTTGACGCGCGGCTCGCTCTACGGAGCTGCGGCCGGTGTTTTCAACGGCGCAAAAAACTTTACGGTCCTAGCCGTATACCTCCATCTCCCCATCTCTATCGTAGGCTCTTTGCAAACGGGGCTTGGCATGGTGTTTGCGTATCTTGTAGCAATCTTCGTTTATAAAGAAAAGTACACTCTTTTCCAAAAGCTTGGCGTGCTTGCGGGGGCTTTGGCTGTACTGCTTCTCGCAATTTAAAGAATTTAAAATAAATATAAAAAAGGACAGAGATTTTGCGGCTTGCATTTTCTCTATCCTTTTTTTATTATAGGTATTTGCGAGTGAGAATCACTCAGTGTGACAGAAGCCATTCTTCCGCCGCCGTCTGCGACATTCTTTTTATACCCTCTTTTTTGTAGGGCGAGTCCTCGCCGCCGTTAGTGTAGAGGAAGTAATTTCCGCTCTCGGTTACGTAAAGAGTTTCTTCAAAGCCATCGCGGCTTCCAAACTCACCGCTGGTGAATTTCTTTACGACTTGGGATTTTTCCGTGTCGTATTCCTTTTTGCAAATTATCTTTTTCATTCAAGTCCCTTTTCGGTTTTTAAATATTATGCGCCGAAATTGCAGGGATTATTCCTTGATTAAAGGCTGAATTTAGCTTTGTATGCGTCGTATTTTTCTTCGAAATCCTTGCCGTTTGCTCTGACGTCTTCAAGGTATTTGTGCACATCGAGAGCGTCGTATTCGGAAATTTCGATAACGCAACCGCCGATATTTGAGCAGTGGTCGGAAACTCTTTCGAAGTTGTTAAGAAGGTCTGAAAGAATGAAGCCGTGCTCTATCGTGCATTCGCTCTTCTGAAGTCTTATAACGTGGTTGCGCTTGATCATTTCCTTAAGGTCGTCAATAACTTCCTCAAGAGGCTCGATGAAAGCCGCCTTTTCAATATCGTTGTCTATCAAGGATTCGTAGCTGAGTCGAAGAATTTCAGCGGTAGCCGCGCGCATAACGGAAACCTCGCGTTTTGCTTCGCTTGAAAATTCTATCTTCTTGTCGTGCATTTCTTCCTTGGAATCAAGAACGTTGACTGCGTGGTCGGAAATTCTTTCAAGGTCGCCGATAAGGTGAAGAAGCTTCGTTATCTGCTTTGAATCTCTTTCGCTTAGGTTGCATCCCGAAATCTTAACGAGATAGCTTCCGAGGGCGTCCTCGTATTTATCCGCTTTATCTTCGAGCGCGCGGATTTCGTCGCCGAGCTTGGGATCGTATTCGTTATCGAAAAGAGCTATTGATTTATTGAATGCGTCAATTGAAATTCTTGCCATTTCATGAGTAACGAGGGTTGCTCTGTCAACAGCGATTGAGGGCGTTGCGAGAAGACGCTCGTCAAGCATAGCGGTTTTTTCTTCTCTGTCGTCCTTACTGTCGGGAATGGAGATGTGAGCAAGCTTTTCAAGCTGACGATAGAAGGGCAAGAGAAGCAAAACTGCGATAATCTTAAATATCGTATGTACCGCCGCAACGCCGAAAGGCTTGATAGTTGTTGCGACAAGCGCATCAAAGCAACCGAAAATTGCGTTGATGATATAGAAGCCGGTGAGCACTATGGCAACGGCAATTACGTTGAAGTAGAGATGTATCATAGCCGCGCGCTTTCCGTTTCTGTTTGCGGAGAGCGAGGAGATCATAGCGGTAACGCAAGTACCGATATTCTGTCCCATAACGATCGGGATAGCAGCGCCGAAAGTGATTCCGCCCGTCATTGTCAAGGACTGCAAAATACCGACGGATGCCGACGAGGACTGAACTACGGCGGTGAGAATTATACCTGCAAGAAGAGCAAGCAAGGGGTTGTTGCCGAACATAGTGAAAAGCGGAGCAAGCTTATCGCCAATGCCTCCAACCGAGTCGCTCATCATGTCCATACCTTCCATAAGAATGACGAAACCGATGAGAACGACGCCTATATCCTTGCGTCTGCCTCTTTTTGAGAACATAAAAAGGGCGAAGCCGATAACGGCAACTATCGGAAGCCAAGCAGACGGCTTGAGCCAGGAAAGAGCGTCAACGAGGCCCTCCGAGCCTTCAAGCCCAGAAAGACCGGTTATCCAAGCGGTAACGGCCGTGCCCACGTTTGCTCCGATAATAACGCCCGTCGCCTGAACGAGAGTCATAGTTCCCGAGGTAACGAAGCCGACGACCATAACGGTCGTTGCGGATGATGACTGAATGATAGCCGTAACTCCAAGGCCGAGCAAGAATCCCTTAATAGGATTAGAGGTCATTTTTTCAAGAATTCTTTTAAGGCTTGAGCCGGCGCTTTTTTTAAGAGAGTCGCCCATGAGGTCCATTCCGTAAAGGAAGAGGACGAGGCCGCATAAAAGTTCCAAGATGATTTTAACTACAGGCATTTTTTTCTCCTTTGAAATTGCACAAGTTGTTTATATCGGTGATGCTTATACGTCGGGTTGGTTATATGAATTTCTGTCCGTTTATTATGAGGCCGAATTTCAAGCCGAGCTTGTCTGCGGATCTGCGGCAGAGAAGCATTCTTTCAACGAATATTTCAAAATAATCGAAGATGGGGCTGATTGCGGTGTCTATTTTTAAAACGAGGGTTATGGTTTTTTCGCTTGCGTCTATCTCAAGCTTTGAATCTTCAACCGAATAGTTTACTCTGTCGTGAATATCGAAGCTCGAAAAATCCTGATTTCTGACTCTCGTTCTTCGAACGTCGCTTTTATCTGCAAGGATCAGGGCCGCCGCAACGGGATTTACGGGAACACCCGTGCCCTCGTCGTGATTTCCGATAGCGGTAACGACGGTTGCAATATCATCGGCTGCCATTCCGAGATTGTCGAGAATTCTGAACGCCATAACAGCGCCGCTTTGCGAGTGGTCAACTCTGTTAACGAGGTTTCCTATATCGTGAAGATGCGCGGCGATTTTCGCGAGCTCAACCGTGCGCTCGTCAAAGCCCAAAGAGGAGAGAATCTTTGCCGCCGTTTCAGCAACCTTCGTTA
>JAZRGJ010000049.1:0-11867 GCA_045644125.1 Eubacteriales bacterium
AAAGAAGCTATCCTAACAGGTGCCGAAACAAGAACGAGCGCACCCGTAAGAATTTTAAGAAACAACGAAACACGACTTCTTTTGGGAAGTGACTATATTTATCCGTGCGGTGAAGGGGCAGGTTATGCAGGAGGAATCACCAGCGCCGCAATAGACGGACTTAAAACGGCTCTCGCCGTAATAAAAAGATTCAAACCTTTTTGCGAGTGAAATCAAGATCGCAGCTTTCACCGTAAGAGTTGATTCTCTTACGGCGAACAGGATACTTAAATTTGTTAATAATTATGGAAGATGGTTACATAAATGAAACACACGAATGAAAAAGCAAAGGAGAAAAAGTGGATTCTTAAAAGCGCCGATACAAATGAATCTAATTCAGCTGTAAAGAAGATTTCCAATAAACTCGGCATAAATCCGATAATTGCAAAGCTGCTTTACACACGCGGATACGAAGACGCCGCATCGGCAAAAACATTTATTTGTATGGAACACGAAATGCTCTCAAATCCTTTCTTGATGAAGGATATGGAAAAGGGCATCGCAAGACTTCACGAAGCAATCAAAGACGGTGAGAAAATCACAGTTTACGGTGACTACGACGTAGACGGTGTCACCGCAGTATGCACCTTATATCTTTACCTTAAGGAAAAGGGCGCTAACGTAGAATACTACATACCCAACAGAGCCTGCGAAGGTTACGGAGTTTCATCCGCCGCTATCAATTCGATTGCCGAGAGCGGAACGAAGCTTATAATCACGGTTGATACCGGAATTACCGCAACAGACGAGGTTATTTACGCAAAAGAGCTTGGCGTTGATTTCATAATAACAGATCACCACGAGTGCCGCTCGGACTTGCCTGCGGCGGTGGCTGTTATAAATCCGCATCGCCCCGATTGCCCCTATCCCTTCAAAGAGCTTGCGGGCGTTGGAGTCGTATTTAAGTTTATTTTGGCGTATGAGGAGCGCTACGAAAAGATTACCGGTATTGAAGCCGGCATGCGCCTTTTCGACAAATACGCCGACCTCGTTGCTATCGGTACTATCGCTGACGTTATGCCTATTAAGGACGAAAACCGCCTTATAGTCAGCTACGGCTTAAAAATGCTTGAAGAAACGGATAGGCCCGGTATTACAGCTCTTATTCAGGCTTCTCTTACAAAACCCGACGCTCCCCGTCACGACAAGCGCAGAAAACGCGCGAAAATTACTTCAAGCTTTATAGGTTATACGCTTGCGCCGAGAATTAACGCCGCAGGAAGAATCAAAAGCGCAGAAATGGCAGTTGAGCTTTTCCTCAGCGATGATATGGAAAAGGCCGGCGCAATAGCGGAAAAGCTTTGCGACGCAAACAAGGAGCGCCAACAGGAAGAAAACAAAATAATCGAAGAGGCGTACGAGAAAATTTCCGCAATAGACGTTGAAAAGTATCCCGTTTTGGTTCTTGACGCAGACGATTGGCACCACGGTGTTATCGGTATCGTTTCTTCGAGAATTACCGAAAAATATTCTCGCCCCTCTATCCTGGTTTCGTTTAAAAAGACGGAGGCTGAAAATGAGGCGGATGGGGAAATCGGCAAAGGCTCGGGAAGAAGCATAAAGGGACTCAACCTTGTCGACGCGCTTGTTTTTTGCTCGGAATATCTTGTAAAATTCGGAGGTCACGAGCTTGCGGCAGGTCTTTCGGTTGAAAGAAGCAAGCTTAAGGATTTCAGAAACAAAATCAACGAATATGCAAGAGAAAATCTCAAAGAGGAGGATATGGTCCCCACCCTTGAGGCAGATTGCAAGATCGCTTTTTCGGATATATCGCTCTCTTTTGCGGAAGAGCTTCAAATTCTTGAGCCATACGGTGTCGGCAACCCCACGCCCACTTTCGTTTTAAACAACGTTTACGTGAGCGAAATCACGCCGGTATCCGACGGAAAGCACACGAGATTCGTCTTCAGCGACGGAAATTCTTATATTTCGGCTATGTATTTCACCACCTCACCGCAGGAAACCGGTGTTTACGCAGGGGATAAAATTGACATTTTGTTCACGGTTGACGTAAACGAATGGATGGGAAGACGCTCCGTCCAGCTTATAGTAAAAGACGTCAAGCTTTCTGATGATAACAAGGATTATTACGACGCTCTTCGAAAAAGATATTATGAAATACAAAAAGGCGACAGCTTTTCCGACGAAGAAAACGTTTTGCCCACCCGTGAAGATTTCGCAAAGCTATACAGATTCATTCTGGCTTCGCTTCGCCAAGGCAATTCCACCTTTACTCACAGAGAGCTTATATCGGAGCTTTCAAAAATTCACGATGACAGAGAAATAGGCTTTATAAAGCTTAAATTTATGATCAAAGTGTTTACGGAGCTCAACATAGTCGGCATTGACGAAGAGGAAGAGGAGATTTATACTTTCAAAATATCCTATTCATCCTCAAAAACCGACCTTGAAAAATCAAATCTTTTGCGAAAATTAAGACAACAGAAAAGAAAAAACAATTTTTAATTTGCGATATGGAAAAATACAAAGAATTACAGCCTTTACTTGACGTTATAGGCAATAATGAGAAATACAATCTTGACAAAATCAAGAAAGCGTTTGAATATTCCTCAGCGCTCCACGAGGGGCAATTTCGTTTAAGCGGAGAGGCTTATATATGCCATCCCGTTTCGGTTGCTGTTATCGTTGCGGAGCTCGGTCTTGATACGGATTCTATCTGCGCGGCGCTTTTGCACGATACGGTTGAGGATTGCTCCGAAAAAACAAGCCTTGAAGTCATAACGAAGATGTTTGGCACAGAGGTTTCGCTCCTCGTAGACGGAGTTACCAAAATAATTCAAGTTCAGCTCGCAGACAAAGAAGAAGCGCATATTGAGAACATAAGAAAAATGCTTCTCGCTATGAATAAAGACGTGCGCGTTATCTTTATAAAGCTTTGCGACAGACTCCATAATATGCGCACCCTCGGAGTTAAGAAAGAGGACCGTCAAAGAGCTATAGCTCTTGAAACTATGCATATCTACGCTCCTTTAGCGCACAGACTCGGTATGCAGAAAATCAAGCAAGAGCTTGAAAACCTCAGCCTTTTTTACCTTGACAGAGTCGGTTATGACGAGGTTAAAACTTCAATCGAGAACAAATACGGCGAAAACCGTAATTTCATCCACGACGCAAAGGCGATAATCTCGGATAAGCTTCGTGAGAACAGCATTGAATTTTCATTAGAGGGAAGAATCAAGTCCGTTTACAGCTTGTATAAAAAGATGTATACGAACAACAAGTCGTTTGAAGAAATCTACGACTTTTACGCATTGAGAATCATAGTTGCGACCGAGCTTGAATGTTATACTGCGCTCGGCCTCGTTCACGAGCTTTTTAAATCCATCCCCGGACGCTTCAAGGATTATATTTCAACTCCCAAGCCCAACCTTTACCGTTCGCTTCATACAACGGTCATAGGAAGAACGGGAACTCCCTTTGAAGTTCAGATAAGAACAAGACAGATGCACGAGGAAGCCGAATACGGTATTGCGGCGCACTGGAAATACAAGTCGGGAGAAAAGAGCGAATCCAATATAGACGAGAAACTTCGTTGGATAGCAAAGCTTCTTGAATCCGACGAAAACACACGTGACCCGGATGAATTTATGCGTTCTTTCAAAACGGATATAATTCACGACGAAACTTTCGTTTTCACCCCCAAGGGCGACGTTATATCTTTGCCTCAAAATTCAACCGTTATCGACTTTGCCTACGCAATACACTCTGCCGTCGGTAACAAAATGATAGGAGCTAAGATAAACGGCGTTATTGTGCCCATTGACAAAGCTCCTCAAAACGGCGATATAGTTGAGGTAATAACCTCTCAATCCTCAAAAGGACCGAGCCGTGACTGGCTTAAGATAGTTAAAACGGCTGAAGCCAGAACGAAGATACGCCAATGGTTCAAAAAGGAAAGAAAAGCGGAAAATATTATCGTCGGAAAAACCGAGGTCGAGCGTGAGCTTAAGAAAATGGGCAGCACGGCAACTGAAGCCGAGGTTAACGATATAATTACCAACATTGCAAAGCGCGTCGGCATCAACACGGCAGACGACTTCTATAACACCATAGGTTTCGGAGGACTGTCCTTACAAAGATTCCTTCCGAAGCTTAAGGATGAGATAGAGAAGATAAAAAGCGCTCAAAACGATGCGCCTGAAAGCTACGAGGACGAGATCTCAAAGCTTAAAATTTCCAACCACAAAACCCGCCACGCAGGCGGCGTTATCATTGACGGCGAGGATGGATGTCAGGTCAAATTCGCAAAATGTTCCAACCCTCTTCCCGGTGATAAAATCGTTGGCTTCGTTACTCGCGGTTTTGGCGTTTCGGTGCACAAGACGGACTGCCCCAACGTTATAAACACAAGACGCAACGAAGAAAATCTTTCACGTTGGGTAAGCGCTGAATGGGAAAGCTCAGACAGCTCGGCAACGCACGCTTCGGCTACTTACGAAGCAACGCTTCAAATCGTCACAGAGGACGGTATAGGCGTTATAGCGGCAATTTCCGTAGCTCTTGCCGATATGAAGGTTTCTATCTCGCAAATCAACACACAGGCGCTTAAAAACGGCAATATGCTTATAAATTTACACGTAGGATGCAGAAGCACCTCCCACTTTGATTCAATAGTTTCAAAATTAAGATCTATTGCTTCGGTTATTTCAGTTACCAGAGGCTTTTCGCATTAAAAGGAGTTTTATGACAGCGGTAATTCAAAGAGTTAATAACGCCACGATCTACACCGACGGAGAATTCAACGGTGAAATATCACGCGGCTTATATATCCTCCTTGGAGTCAACAAACAAGACGACGAGCTTGACGCGCGCTTGCTTGCGGAAAAAATATCAAAGCTTCGTATTTTTTCAGACGATATGGGAAAGATGAATCTTTCCGTGATGGACGTTAACGGAGATATAATGGTGGTTTCCAATTTCACCCTCAACGCCAACTATTCGCACGGAAACCGTCCCGAATATTTTTCCTCGGCAGCCCCCAAAATTGCAGAACGCCTTTACGATTACTTTATAAGCTTGATAAAAGAAAAGGTTAAAAATACCGCTACGGGAAAATTCGGAAGCGACATGAGAACAGAAATGTCAACAGACGGACCCGTTACCATCGTTATGGATAGCGCCGTTCTTAGGGGAGGCCGCAAATGATATTAAAAATTGACGGTAATATCAACAGATATTACGTTCAAACGCTTTGCATGGTCTTTTTCCCCGGTTCAACTTTCGGAGAAAACGAAGAGCCGCGCGACGGCGTTCCGGAAATATCCGTATCCGTATATCCTGACGGAGAAATAGCCGAGACGGCTTACGTTTCGATAAAGCTTAACGACAGAGTTTCCGAAGCCACGGAAACGGTTCTTTATTCCGAAAGCATTACGATAGCGACGCACGCCGCAATAGCTGTCGGCAGGGCGCTTTTTTCCGCAGGAAAACAGCTTCTCGGTCATATTCCGCCATGGGGAATTTTGACGGGAATTCGCCCCGCTAAAATTGCGGGAACTCTTCTCACGGACGGACGAGGTATCTTAAAGGCGAAAAGAGTATTACGTGACGAATATTTCTTAAATCCGCAAAAAGCGGCGCTTGCCGTTTCCGTTGCCTCGCAAGAATCAAAGATAATCAAAAGACTTGCCGAGAGGGAAAACACCTGTTCAATTTATATTTCAATACCTTTCTGCCCGTCACGTTGCGCATATTGCAGCTTCGTTTCTTACACAACGCCACGCCTTCTTTCAATGGTTGACGAATATCTTGATTCGCTTATTTCGGACCTTGAAGATACTTTCGCAACTATCAAAGAGCTTGGCAGCAAGCTCACGACAATTTACATAGGCGGCGGCACTCCAACTACGCTTTCCGCCAAGCAATTGAAGCGCTTACTTAAGAAAATAAGCGAGAACGTCGATATTTCAACGCTTCTTGAATTTACGCTTGAAGCAGGGCGTCCTGATACTATCACGGAAGAAAAGCTCGCTGTTGCAAAAAAATACGGCGTTACGAGAATCAGCGTTAACCCGCAAACCTTAAGCGACGATATTTTGCGTGAAATCGGAAGACGGCACACGGTCAAAGATTTTTACCGAGCGTATGAAATCGCAAAAAATAGCGGCATAAAAGACATCAACGTAGACTTGATAGCAGGTCTTCCGGGAGATGACTTCCGAAATTTCTCGGAAACGCTTGATAAAATCATCGAGCTTTCTCCCTCAAATATCACAGTTCATACGTTTTGCGTCAAAAAGGCATCCGACGCTTTGAGAAAAGATTCAAACATCTATTCTTTAACGGGGCACGATGCCGCAAAATCCGTATCTTACGCGCAAATCAAGACGAAGTTCGCAGGATACAAGCCGTACTATATGTACAGACAGAAAAACACCGTCGGAAATCTTGAAAACGTCGGCTTCTCAAAAGAGGGAAGTGAGGGCCTTTACAACGTTTATATGATGGAAGAAATACAGTCTATTTTTGCGGTAGGCGCAGGCGCTGTAACGAAACTCGTAGGTAAAAATGCGGGCGCTAACAAAATTCAAAGAATATTCAAGCCCAAATATCCTTATGAATATTTAAGAGATAACACCGCAGAAAAACGTGAAGAATACAAAAACATAATACTTGATTTCTATAAAAGCTACGTTTTTAACTAATATTTTAAAGAACTTACAAATATAATTTTGTGAGTTCTTTTTTTTGGAGATTTTATGGAAAAAGAGTTAAAAAACAGTGAAAAAGCGATAATTAAAGGTACGCTTTTATTAACGGTTTCAATGCTTATCGTTAAAGTATTCGGCTTGATATATAAAGTTCCTTTGTCGTATATACTCTCCGACGAGGGAATGGGATATTTTAATGCGGCGTATTCCGTTTATACGTTTTTCTACGTTATATCAACGGCGGGAGTTCCAAAAGCCATCTCAATTCTCACGGCTTCAAGCGATAAGGCGCGCGCAGATAGGATTTCATACGGGGCGTTTCGGGCGTTTTTTTCAATCGGGATTATTTTAAGTTTGATTTTCGTATTTCTTGCAAGCCCCATTGCAAAATCGCTCGGTAGCGAAAATTCTCGGCTTTCCATGCTTTCAATAGCGCCGGCAATAGCCTTCGTTTCCGCAGCGGGAGCATTGCGAGGCTATTTTAACGGAAAGCTTAAGCTATTGCCGCTTGCGATTGCAGAACTTATCGCGGGAGTTTCAAAGCTCGTTTTCGGACTTATTTTCGCAGTTTGCGGCGTAAAAATGGGACTTGAGATTTATGAAATTGCCGCATTTTCAATACTTGGAATAACGCTCGGCGCATTTCTCGGTTTCATTTATTTATATTTAACGATGAAGCTTACTTCAGATGGCAAAAAAGAGAATAAAGTGCCGAGCATCGCAAGTGACGTTAAAATATTCAAAGAAATTCTCAAAATTTCAATTCCGCTTACTTTAACCGCCGCAATAGGTAGCTTAATAAACCTTTTGGACGTAGGAGTGGTTATGCGAAATCTTCTGAAAGACGGCTTTAGCGAATTGCAAGCGAATATTATATACGGAAATTATACGACGCTTGCCGTTCCGATGTTCAATCTCGTAGCAACTCTTTTAGCTCCGATTTCTGCCGTTCTTTTGCCGATTCTCGCCAAAAATTCCACCTCGGGCAACGGAATCGAATTTGAAAATAAGACACGCCTTTCACTTGATATATCGCTTTTTATAACCGTTCCCATCGCATTTCTTTTCTTTTTCTTCTCGGATTCGATATTATGCTTCGTTTTTGAGGACGCAAGCGCGAAAATGGCGGCTCCGCTTCTTTCCATGCTTTCGTTTTCCTTAATATTTATGGGTATGCTTTTGGTTATCAACACAGCGCTTGAGGGAAGCGGGAATTATAGGCTTCCGCTTTTATCTTTAACAGTCGGCTCTTTGTCTAAGCTTTTTATAAGCGCCACCTTAATAGCAAACGACAGTTTTAATATTTTAGCCGCCCCGATAGGAACGGGCATATCTTACGTTTTAAGCTTTTTAATTTCATACGTATATATCAATAATGTAAAAAAGGTAAAACTTCAAATTTTAAGGCCCTGTTTTTTAACTGCGCTTTTTTCAATTTTCGCGCTTGCGCCGACTCTTTTATTCGATAAGTTTATAAACATAGGGAATTGGTACTTAAAACAGATTTTAATTTACATTTTATATGCATTTGTCTACCTAACATTAGTCTTAATATACATTTTTACAAGAAAATTTGCAAAAAAAATATGCAAATACAACAAAAATGCGAGTAGCAAATTATATATATAGACGAATTTATTCAAAATGAGCAAAAAAACTCGTATATCCCTTGAAAATACTGAGAAAAATTGCTATAATAGTTAAAAATATTTATTTTGAAAGGATGTTTAAACCATGAACAAGACAGATCTCGTAGAAGTAGTTGTTGCCGAAACCGGCGTTTCCAAGAAGCAGGCAGATGCGGTTATCTCCGCGGCTCTCGCTGCTATCACCTCTGCGCTTAAGTCCGGTGACAAGGTTCAGCTCATCGGCTTCGGTACCTTTGAGGTTAAGGAGTCCGGCGAAAGAGAAGGACGTAACCCCAAGACCGGCGAAACCATCAAGATCGCAGCTTCCAAGAAGCCCGCTTTCTCTGCTTCCAAGGCTCTTAAGGACGAAATTAACGGCTAATAAATGCGCTTAGATAAATATCTCAAGGTTTCACGCCTTATAAAAAGACGCACGGTTGCCAACGATGCTTGCGATGCGTCAAGAATTACAGTTAACGGCAAAGCCGCCAAAGCGTCATACGACGTAAAGCTCGGCGACGAAATAAGTATAAGCTTCGGCTCGAAGCTTGTCACCGTTAAAGTTCTCGATATACGCGACACCACTAAGAAAACTGAGGCTGTCGGTATGTATGAGATAATTTCAGAAACCAACGCATAATTTCTTTAAGTATCACATATTTTTTCTTTAGAAAGAATATGTGATACTTTTTCTTTTTGGAGGAAATTATGGAAGCAAACAAGAAGCAAGAACTATCCTTGAAATCAAGAGAAATTTTCAACTGTGACGCAGTTAATGACGTTGAAGAATTTTCAAGCGATTACGTTATAATAAACACCGAGTATGGAAAGCTAAACGTTGAAGGCGAAAACTTAAAAATAAAAGAGCTAAACGAAAAAGAGGGTAAAATTTCAATATTAGGGAAAATAAACGGCATTTTCTTTCGTGACGAAAACGAAGGACTAAAGCTCTTTAAGCGCAAAAAATGATTTATTTTACCTTTTATGAAATACTCCGATTTTCTTTTGTGATGCTGATTTTCGGAGCGGGATTCGTGATATTTGAATTATCCGCATCAATCATACTGAAGTCTTTAAAAAGCCTCCCGTATTTCATTAAGTTGGCATTTTATGACAAAGGAGTTTTTCGCAAAATCGGAATAAAATTTAAAGCAGAAAGCCAAAGCGCCTTATATTTATTTTTTATCGACTTCATATCAATCCTTAGCTTTTCAGTCTTTTTCATTTTGCTTTCGTACGCATTTTACGATGGAATATTGAGAATTTATTTTTTCCTGATTTCACTCGTTTCATATTGGGTTTCAAAAAAGCTTTACGGAAAAAAGCTTGAATTTATTTTGGAAAAGCTAATATCCGTTTTATTTGCCGCATCAATTACGCTTATATCAATTTTACTTATTCCCGTGAAAATCTCGGCAAGGATTTTGAAGATACTTTACCGTCCGTTAGGGAAAAAACTTAAATCCGAGCGTTCAAAGAGAATTTCCAATAAAAAACTGCGAGAAATCGACGTTTTCTTCAGAAAAAACATTATAAACTGACAATTCTTTCTATTGACTTTACGTCATTTTTTTGTTAAAATATTTATGTATATATTTTTGTGGGAGGACGTTATATGGGTGAAGGCTCGAATCTTGCGGCATTTTATTTTCACCAAGGCACTAATTTTTGTTCATACGAATATTTTGGATGCCATCTTTTAAGCAGCGACAGCGAATACGTCTATTCCTTCAGAACTTGGGCAAAAAACGCAGATGCTATCTATCTTATATCGGATTTTTGCGATTGGAATAACGGAATTCCTTTAACGCGCATAAGCGAAAACGGCATTTGGGAGCTGATTTATACGTCAAGCGCCCCGCTTGACGGCTCGGCATACAAGTTTAAAATTTGCTCGTCCTCCGGCGTAAAGCTCAAGGGAGATCCTTACGCTTTTTATTCAAGAGGCGGCGCAGACGGAGCTTCGATTATCTATACCAATACGTCTTTTCCTTGGACGGACGAAAGATTTTTGAAAAACCGCAAAAAAAGAATCGTTTCGAAGAACGGAAAATACCTTGCAACGCCTATAAATATATATGAGGTTCATCTCGCAAGCTTTATTCGCCACGAGGATAATTCCTACTATTCGTATCGCGAGCTTGCCGAAATTTTGCCATCATACCTGAAACATATGGGCTACACTCACGTCGAATTTATGCCTATAGCAGAGCATCCGTTTGACGGCTCGTGGGGGTATCAAGTATGCGCTTTTTATGCGCCAACCTCACGATTTGGAACTCCCGACGATTTGAAATTTCTCATCAACGAGCTTCATAAAGCTGACATTGGCGTTATCATAGACTGGGTTCCTGCGCATTTTCCGAAAGACGAGTGGGGACTTTACGAATTTGACGGACAGGCACTTTACGAATATCAAGGAAAGGACAGACAAGAATCTCTCAACTGGGGAACAAGATTTTTCGACCTCGGAAGAGAAGAGGTTCAATCGTTTTTAATTTCAAACGCCTTTTATTTCGTGAAAGAGTTTCACATAGACGGTTTGAGAGTTGATGCCGTTGCTTCTATGATTTACCTTGATTACGACAGAGCGCCGGGAGAATGGATTCCCAACGCTGACGGAGGCAGAGAAAACCTTGAGGCATTGTTTTTTTTAAAGAAACTCAATTCAGCGCTTCTCGGTGAATTTCCGGACGTTATGACTATAGCGGAGGAATCCGACAGCTACGGCGGAATAACGCATCCTACGTCCGAGGGCGGCGTCGGATTCAGTATGAAATGGAATATGGGCTGGGCAAACGACTTTTACGATTACGTCTTGACAGACCCGCTTTATCGAAAATACAAGCATAAAGCGCTTAATTTTCCGCTTATGTACGCATTTTCCGAAAATTACGTTATGCCCATATCCCACGACGAGGTAGTGCACGGAAAGCTTTCTTTTATTAACAAAATGCACGGCTCGTACGAGGACAAGTTTAAGCAAATGCGAGCATCCCTCATGCTTATGATGACGTATCCCGGAAAAAAGCTTACGTTCATGGGAACTGAATACGGACAATTCAGGGAATGGGATTACGAAAATTCTCTTGAATGGTTTATGCTTGATTATGAAAAGCATAGGGAAATGCGTGAATACGTTTCATCCCTTAACGCTTTCTATTTATCAAATAAAGAGCTTTTTGAAATAGACTTTACCGCCGATGGATTTAAGTGGATTTTGCCGGATGAAGCTGAGAAAAACCTCGTAGCGTTCAGGCGCCGCTCAATTTCAGGAAAAGAACTTGTAGTCGTTATCAATTTTTCGGGCAAAGAACAAGAAGTAGAGCTTGATTTAAGACGTTCGTTTGATATGCTCACACCCGTTTTCACAAGCGAATTTTTCTTTGATACCGATGGGTTCCCGATAACGAAAAGCAAGACAACGGCAAAGGCGAAATTCACCTTGCCTAAATTTTCCGGCGCAATTTTCAGAGAAACTAAAAACAAAAAATATATAAAACTTTAAAGGAGAGCCTCGATATGTACT
>JAZRGJ010000050.1:0-5662 GCA_045644125.1 Eubacteriales bacterium
GGCTTGCGCCGTTTGACCGTAGCGGAAGACGGTTTGCATTTAAAATTAAACGGAAAAGCCTTCTTCTTCCGCGGAATATGTGAACACGGTTACTATCCCAAAACCGTCCACCCCCCGCGCGACAAAAAATACTATAGAAACGTTATTCGCACGATAAAGGGCTTAGGCTTTAACTCTATCCGCTTTCACACTTGGGTGCCTATGGCAGAATATATGCAAGCGGCAGACGAATTGGGTATACTAATTGAAGTTGAAACGCCAAACAACACTTCTTACGAAGAGTGGTGCGATATAGTCAATTATACACGCGAATATACGTCGGTAGTAATGTATTCTTCCGGCAACGAAATGATTATTGACGAAGACTATATTGAGCATTTGCGGGGGTGCGCAGCTCTCGTTCACGAAAATACCGATTCGCTCTTTTCGCCAATGTCCGCAATGCGCGGTATAGAATATTTCTCTTACGGTGACGATAAGGTGGAAGAGCCTTTCCCCCATAACCCCGTGCGTCTTAAAGCGCTGGGCGAGTTTTGCGACGTTTACAACAGTTATTCGCTCGGCAGAACAAGCTACTGGTCGGAAAAAGGCACTCATCTTATGCTTGACGAAAGAAATTCGATTTATAAAAAGCCGCTTTTATCTCACGAGATTTGCATAAACGGAACTTATTGCGACCTTTCGTTAAAAGACCGTTACAGCGGAACGAGAATAGGCGATACGGAACTTTATACGTCGGTTGAGAGCCATCTCAAAGACAAAGGGCTTTTGGACAGAGCGCCAAAATATTACCGCAATTCGTGCGAGTGGCAACGCCGTTTGAGAAAGCATTGCTTTGAAACGGTGCGTCGCTCTCAAACTTTTGCAGGGTACGATTTCTTGGGCGATATAGACCACCATTGGCACACTTTTGGCTATTGCGTTGGTATGATGAACGAATTTTACGAGCTTAAACCTACGGAAACGGTTGAAAACGTGCTTCGCTATAATAACGATACCGTTTTACTTGCAGACCTGCCGCAATGCGTAAACTTTGCGTCGGGGCAGAAAATCACACTTCCGATTTTGATTTCTCATTATGCGGAAGAGATTGAAAATGCAACGCTTTCTATTCACGCAACGGCAAACGGAAAAGTCTTTTTGCGTAAAAATGAAAAGATTAAGCAAATAAAATCCGGAGAAATACAGAAGCTTATCGACCTTAATTTCAATATGCCCGTTACGGATAAGCCGCTCTCAGTAAAGCTTTGCGTATCGCTCGGCGGTGGAAATATCGACGTTGAAAACGAGTGGGAATTATACGTTTTCCCAAAGACTGATTTGGTTATGCCGTCCGCTAAAACTAAAAAAGCATTAAACCTTGTAATTGAAAACCATTTAGATTACGAAAGTTTAATTAAAAACCTTAAAAACGGCAAGACGGTGGCGCTTTTTGGCAACGGACCTTTTCACAAGATAAACACCGCTTTCCAAATGTCGCTTGCGGGAAGAACGGAAGGGCATCTTGCAACGGTGATAAACGACCATCCGTTAATGGGGCGTTTTATTCACGATGGATTTTGCGGTTGGCAGTTTAGGAATATGCTAAACGAAGGCTATTCAGCCGCGCTCGATTTAACCGAAATTCCTTACGAGCCGATTATTGAAATAGCATCGTCATACAAATACGCAAGAAGAGAAGCGCTTATGTTTGAATATAAGGTGGGTAACGGTAAGCTGTTCGTATGCACGTTAAACCTTCCGCAAACGGATATTGGCGCAAAATATCTTAAATCAATTATTTTAGATTACGTTCAAAGCGATTTTGAACCGGAAATAGCTATTACAGAAGAGCAACTTTACAAAATCTGTCACGGCAAGCCGATTTGCGTAATTGAAAACACCAACGAAGCGTTCAACGCAAACGACGTAACGATGTAAAACTTATAATAACGTTGAAAATCAAGGAGAAAGCTATAATGAAAATGCAAGATTTCGCATCTGCAATTTGCAACAGAAAGATGCCTGTGCGTGAAAAAAAGATAAAAAAACTCGGCACTATAAAACCGAATTACGTCGAAAGTACGCCGTTTGTATGGAATAATGAGCTTATGATATTCGAGTGGATAAGGGCGGATTCTTGGGCGCACAACGGAAATAAAAACGGCTGTTACCACATTGTTAATTTAGAAAAGAATATAGAATATAAGCCCTTTGGTTTTGACCACGCATTTGGTTCAGCGTACGAAGAAGGCGGAACGGTTTACGTTCACGGTGTAAAGGGTAGCGACGGTTGGACGAATCAAATAGATATGTTTTGGTCAAACGACCTCATAAATTGGCAAGAAAAGAAAGCCGTTATAACCATACCGGAAGATATGTGCGTGTTTAATACGTCCGTCTGCAAAGATCAGGACGGATACGTTATGGCAATAGAAGTTGGAACAAAAACTTCCTCGCACCCCGTAATAGGTTGTAATTTTACTATGGTTTTCGCAAAATCAAAAGACCTGTTTAATTGGGAGCTTTTACCGTTTGAAGATTACATTTATTCGCCCGAAAGATATACGGCTTGCCCGTCTATAAGGTATTTTGACGGCTATTACTATATGGTAAACTTGGAAGAAACGCCTTTTGAAAGGTGGATACCGTACATCGTTAGAACCAAAGACTTATTAGAGTGGGAAATCGGTGACTTAAATCCCTTTTTAATGTATGACGACGATGACAAAAAGCTTATTTATCCCGAAAGACTTACCGTAGAAGAAAAGGAATACATATATAACGCTTACGACTGTAATAACAGCGACGTAGATTTTTGTGATTACAAGGGAAAAACCGTTATAATGTACAGTTGGGGTAATCAACACGGTAAAGAATTTTTGGCGATGGCTGAATATGACGGCAGTTTACAAGAACTTTTGGAGTCCTTTTTCTTAAAATAATTTAAACGGAAAACAAATGTATTGAGATTGAGTTCGGTATTTTGCCGGACTCATTTTCAATTTTCGAAGAATTCTCAGCTGTTTTTACCGATAGTAAATATCTTTTGCATTTTAGCCGTTTTCCGTCGCTTTCTCGACATTATCTATAAAGAACGGTTTAAATTGCGTTTTATATTGACATTTTGTTTAGCTTTTGCTAAAATAATTACATAAAATATAAGGACAAGGAAAATATGGCTTTCACATTAGTTCCTGATTACAGATTTCAAACTTTTGGCGAAATCACGCCCGAATTTTTGCTTTCCATAGGTGTTCGCGGAGTGCTTTTGGATATAGATAATACACTTGAGCCTTACGAAAATGCTGTTCCGAGCGAAAGAGTTATAGCTTGGCTTTCGGCTCTTCGGGAAAACGGTATCAAGGCGGCTATCGTTTCCAACAACGGCAGGGAGCGTGTCGAGATTTTCAATGAAAATTTATCGCTTCCGGCATACTACAAGGCAAAAAAACCTTTTAAGAAAAATCTTTTAAAAGCGCTTTCGGATATAGACTGTGAGCCGAGCGGCGCAATATTTATCGGAGACCAAGTTTTTACAGACGTATGGGCGGCGAGAAACGCAAAAATGCGCGCGATACTTCTCGCGCCGATAAAGGATAAAACCGATATTTTCACGAAATTCAGGCGCTTGCTTGAAAAGCCGATACTTAAGAAGTACGAGAGAAAAAAGAGAAAAGAGGAAAAGAAAAATGAACAAGCTTGAAGTTTTAAGAAAAGAGCTTAAGAAAAAGGGAATTGACGCCGTATTAGTATTCGACGAGCTCAATCAAAAATATCTTTCAGATTTTGCATTCACCGACGGGCTTCTTCTTATAACAGCTGAAAGAGCCTGCCTTATCACCGACTTCCGTTATTACGAAATGGGAATTAAGTATGCCAATCCCGAATTTGAAATCTTAATGCCCGAGGCGAGATTTGAGTTTATCGAGGGCGTTCTTCGTGAAATAGGCGCTAAAACCGTAGGATTTGAGGGCGATTTTCTTCCTTTTTCAACGTACGAAACCTATAAAACGAAATTTTCTTTCGTCGAATTCGTTTCAATCGGTGATATGATCGAAATTATAAGACAGATTAAAACCGACGAGGAAATCGAGAAAATTCAGAAAGCTCAGGACATCACCGATAAAGCGTTTTCCCACTTGCTTTCAATGATAACTCCCAATATGACGGAAATAGACGTAGCGGTCGAGCTTGAATACGCAATGCGTAAAGAAGGCGCTCCCGCCTTCGCTTTTGATACGATAGCTGTTTCCGGCGACGCATCAGCTCTTCCTCACGGCACGCCGAGAAACGTAAAGCTTAAACCCGGATTTCTCACTTTGGATTACGGAGCAAAGTTTGACGGATATTGCTCCGATATGACGAGAACTTTGGTTATCGGCAAGGCAGACGAAGACATCAAAAAGCTTTATAATACGGTTCTTTACGCTCAAAGTGAAGCTCTCAAATATCTTCGCGAGGGCGCAGATTGCGGCGAAGCGGATAAGATTGCAAGAGATATAATCGACGCAATCCCCGAATATCGCGGAACGTTTGGCCACTCTCTCGGACATTCCGTAGGCCTTTTCATACACGAAAAGCCCGGATTTAATAAGAGAGCGTTCGGCAGAAAAATTCGCAAAAATGAAATTATGACGGTTGAGCCGGGTATTTATCTTTTCGGAAAATACGGCTGCAGAATAGAGGATATGGTTGCAATTCGTGAAGACGGAGTGTATAATTTCACCCATTCAACGAAAGAACTTATCGAAATTCTTTAATTTTTTTAAAAAAATTCTAAAAACCTATTGCAATGTGAGCATATTTATAGTAAAATATGTGTGTATATTATGAGCGAATGCTCGTCGGGCGCAGTCGTGGCTGGCTGACCCTCCATTTAAATTTAAAAAGCCAGAAAAGGAAAGATTATGTTAACAGCAGGTGATTTTAAAAACGGCGTAACCTTTGAGATGGAAGGAAAGGTTTATCAGGTTATTGAATTCCAGCACGTAAAACCCGGAAAGGGCGCAGCTTTCGTTAGAACCAAGTATAAGGACGTTATGACCGGCACTATCCGTGAGCAGTCCTTCAACCCCACCGCAAAGTTTGAAAATGCGGTAATTGAAAGACGTGACCTTCAGTATTCTTACGATGACGGTGACCTTTATCACTTCATGGATACTGAAACTTGGGAAGAAACCCTCGTTTCTCACGCTACGGTAGGTGACAACTTCCGTTTCGTTAAGGAAGAAATGATTTGTAAGATCATGTCCTTCAAGGGCAACATCTTCTCTGTTGAGCCTCCCACATTCGTTGAGCTCGCAGTTACCGAAACCGAGCCCGGCGTTCGCGGCGATACAGCTACTAACGTAACCAAGCCCGCAACTCTTGAAACAGGCGCTGTAATTAAGGTTCCGATTTTCATCAACGAGGGCGACGTTCTCAAGGTTGATACCAGAACCGGCGAATACATTGAAAGAGCGTAATTAGCTAAATACTTAAAGAGGGCGATTTTTGCGCCCTCTTTAGAATATAAAAAGGAGTTTAATATGAATATCAACGAAAACGCAGCATATCTTAAAGGCCTTTTTGAAGGCTATGAGCTTGACGGTAAAGAAGCAAAGCTTATCGGCGAGCTTATTGACCTTATGGGAAAAATGGCAAACCGTATTTCCGACCTTGAAGCAGAGTGCAAAGAGCT
>JAZRGJ010000051.1:0-12658 GCA_045644125.1 Eubacteriales bacterium
GCTACGACCTTCTTCTTGAAAAACCCGTATGCCCCACTCCCGAGGATTGCTATGCGCTTGAAAAGCACGCAAAGGAAAAGGGCGCAAAGGTTCTTATTTGCCACGTTTTGAGATACACTCCTTTCTTCAGAGCTCTTAAGAAAGTCCTTCGTGACGGTGTAATCGGTGAGGTTGTTAACGTTGATCATCTTGAGGGCGTCGGCCATCTTCACCAGAGCCACAGCTTCGTAAGAGGTAACTGGGGCAATTCCGAGCGCAGCTCGTTTATGCTTCTTCAGAAATGCTGCCACGACCTCGATATTCTTCAGTGGCTTCTTGATAAGGAATGTAAGAGAGTGCATAGCTTTGGCTCAACCTACTACTTCAGAGAAGAAAACGCGCCCGCAGGAGCGCCCAAGTATTGCTACGAGGGATGCCCCCACGCCGATACCTGCTACTATAACGCAGAAAAAGTATACCTTTCCGAAACAACTCCCGGTTGGTTCAAGAATGCGGCGTCTAAAATGCACGAGCCCACGGATGAGGCAATGAAAGAAGCCGTTAAGCGCGGCGATTACGGCAGATGCGTATTCAGATGCGATAACGACGTAGTTGACCACCAGGTCGTTAACATGGAGTTTGACGGCGGCACGCTTTGCACGATGACGATGTCTGCTTTTAACCAGGGCGGCAGAAAAATCAGAATTTTCGGTACCAAGGGCGAGCTTTCTGCGGAAGCTGATTGCACCAAGATTAAAGTGTTCGAGTTTGACACTCGCAATTGGCGTGAAATCGATATTGAAGACGCTATTGCAAGTGATTCCATCACATCGGGCCACGGCGGCGGCGATAGCGGAATCATGGTTTCATTCTACGATATGCTTTGCGGAAAAGAAAACGCCGAGCTCAGCGACATTTCCATTTCTGTTAAAAACCATATGATAGTATTTGCGGCAGAAAAATCTCGCCTCGATGGAAGAGTCGTAGAGGTTTCCGAGCTTGACTACGATAAAATAATGAAATAATTCGTTTGCTTCGGCAAAAAAGAAAAGTGCGATTTCGTTTGAAATCGCACTTTTTAACTTGTAATTCATTCTACATTATGCATTACGCATTCTGCTTTTTCTCAATTTCCATCATCATATCAACACGCTGTCTGTGTCTGCCGCCGTCTTCGAATTCAGCGGAGAGGAATGCGTTCATGATTTCCGATGCAAGGCACGAGCCGATAACGCGCGCGCCCATGCAAAGAACGTTTGCGTTGTTATGAACTCTGGTCATTTTAGCCGAGAAAGTGTCGGAGCAAAGAGCCGCTCTTATACCGTGGAATTTGTTTGCGCACATAGACATACCTATACCCGTGCCGCAAATAAGCATGCCAAAAGAGGTGTCAAGCTCGGCCTTTACCGCTTCGCAAACCTTTTCTGCGTAAATAGGATAATGGCACGAAGCATCGCTGTCGGGCCCGCAATCAACTACCTCGTATCCGCTTGCGATAAGCTCTTTTTTAAGTTCTTCTTTAAGCAAATAGCCTGCGCTGTCAGCGCCAATGTATATTTTTCTCATTGTTTTTCACCTTTTTCTTTCATTCTTTCAAGTCTTTCACGCTCCGCTTGGGGAAGGCGGAGATAGCTTGGCATAATTTCGGAGTCGTTCATAACTTCGCCGTTTTTGTATTTTTTCAAAGCAAGCGTTGCGATAGAGTAGGCGTTTTCGCAACGCAAAAGGAAAGGAGTTTCCGAAAGTGAAACGCCTCTTTCGGAAAGAAGCTTCACACCAACGTCGTATCCGTCGCCCGTTAAGTGAATTTTTTCACCGTAGGAAATAAGCTCTCTTGCAAGATCGTCTGCGGAAATTGCTCTGTCGGGCGTAAGCCTTTTAAGCTCGCCGTTTTCCGAGCGGAAAATTGCGTTATAAAACTCGTTTCTTCGCGCGTCCATAACGGGAACGATAAGTCCGTCGAGCCCCCTTGCGTTTTCCGCAAGAGCTTCAAGGGTTGAAACGCCGATGCAAGCCGCATTTCTGTCAAAAGCAAGACCTTTTAAGAGCGCAACCCCGATTCTGACACCGGTAAAAGAGCCCGGGCCGATTGAAGTTGCAAAAACCGAAATGTCGGAATAATCAAGCTTTAATGAGCTTAATAAATTTTCAACCATCGGTAAAAGAAGCTCGCTTTGCGTAAGTCCGTTATCGATATTGTAAAGCGCGAGGAGCTTGTCGTCCTCGCAAACGGCGGCGCTTGCCGCTTTTGCGCAAGAATCAAATGCTAATATCTTCATTTAAAATACCTCGCTGATTTCTATCGTGCGCTCGTCTGCGCTTTCACCGCTGCGTGAAATAGTCACGGAAATTGCATCGTCGGGAATAAAGTCCCGAATGTTTTCGCTCCACTCAACGATTGAATAGCCGGGCCTTGTAAGGTAATCGTAAAATCCAACGGAAAAGAGGTCGTCCTCGCTCTCAACTCGGTACATATCGAAGTGGAAAATAGAAGCTTTTTCGCTTTTATGCTCGTTGACGATTGAGTAGGTCGGGCTTTTTATGTTCTTAATTCCGAAATAGGAAGCAAATCCGCGAACGAACGCCGTTTTGCCGACGCCCATCTCGCCCCGCATAGATATAAAAGCCGATACCTTGCCACCCGTGTAAAGTTTTTCTGCAAGCTGATAGCCGATTTTCTCGCTTTCAGCCGTGCTTTTTGAAGTAAAAATCATTAGTTTTGTAAACCTTTATTTGCTTTTTATTTCTTTGAGATAATCTTTCATTCCATCTGAAAGAACGAAAGAAAGTATTTTTTCATATTCCGCTTTTCGAGCGTTAAGCTCATCTTCTTTTAAGCGCTTGTTTAAAATCGCTCTTATAAGAGTGTTTTTCGGAGTGTCGTCGGGGTCTGTCAATTCAAGAGCCGAAACCTCGTAGCCCGAAGCTCTGAGTCTTGCGATTCGTATTCCGTCTGTCAGCGCTTCGCAAAGCTTGTTTCGCAGATGCGGATAATTGCTCACGAAAGCGAGAGAGTCGTTTTTTAACTTATTGTTTAAGTATTTGTGGCAGCACGGAGTTGAAAGTATGATTTTTGCGCCGAGCTCGCTTGCGGTATCTAAAACTATATCCGTCGCAACGTCGCAAGCGTGAAGAGAGATAACTAAGTCGGGTTGAACGTTTTTAGGCGTTTCCGAAATATCGCCCGCTATAAATTTCATGCCGGAAAATGAAAGCTCTTTAGCAAGAGAGTCGCACCATAAAATGACGTCACGCTTCAAATCAATACCGAGCATTTTCGTTTTGCGACCTTTTATTTCGGTTAAAAAGTAGTAAACCGCAAACGAAAGATAGCTTTTTCCGCAGCAAAGGTCGAAAACGTTCAATTCACTTTCTTTTGGAAAATGCTCGTAAATGTTTTCGATATGCTCGAGAAAACGGTTGATTTGTCTGTATTTTCCTTGCTTTTTATCATGAACTCTGCCGTTTTTGTCTGAAATACCAAGCTTTATAAGAAAAGCTTCGTCGCCTTTAAGTATGTAATTTTTGCGTCTGTCAAGCTCTTCGAGAGCGCTTTCGAAAATCGGAGCATCGCCCGAAAGCTTTCTTAAGAGCTTGTCGTATCCGAGAAGCGCTTCCTTGCCGGATGATGAAATCTTGTATTCCGCATCCGATAAAGTGGTTATAAGATTTGCTTGTCTATATTCCGTAACGAGCTTTTGAAGCTCTGCGTCAATCTCGGAAAGAGGAAGATTTTTTTGCGAAACGGTGTTGCCCGGTAAAAAATATTCTATGCTTAAAAATCTGTTTTGTCTATGAGAGATAAGTCTTGCCGAAACTTTTTCAACCTCGCTGTTTTTTGGGCGGGAGAAAACGAGCTTCTTTAACACCTCTCGCTCGGCAGAAAGCTTTACGAGGGATATAAACTTACTCTTCATCGTCGTCCTCTTCGATTACCGCAGGCTTCGGAGGCTTTTTGCCGAATGAAATTTTGTGCTCCGTTCTATTGGAAATTCTTGAAAGATTCGCTCTGTGGCACCAAACTATAAGTACTGCGAGAATGATGGCTGAAAGCGAGGTGATTCCGTGGGGAGTAAGATTGAAAACGATTTTGAAATAACCGTTGAGAACAACGGGATAAAGCGCCGCAACCGTAACCGAGCCGAGCGAAACGTACTTCGACCAAGCCACTATTAAAACGAAAATGATGAGAAGGAAGAGAAAGGGGACGGGGGAGAGTATAAGAGCCATGGAAGCGGTTGCAAGAACTCCCTTACCGCCCTTGAATTTATAATAAATAGGGAAAACGTGTCCGATAACAACGGCAAGTCCCGCAATGTAGCAAATGCCGATTCCGGTGCTTACGCCCTTTGCGTAATTAAATCCGAAGAATATTGCCGAAATGAAAATTGCGATAACGGTTTTCATAAGGTCGCCAAGAAGCGTGAGCCCTGCGGCACCTTTTCCGTATGTTCTTAACATATTCGTCATGCCGGCATTTCCTGAGCCGTGGCGTCTTACGTCATCTCTGTAAAGAAGCTTTGAAACGATGATTGCCGTGTTTACGCTTCCGAGAAGATAGGAAACTAAAATAACTGCGGCTGTCAAAATGGCGTAAAGAATCGGGAAAAAATCAGCTGACACGGAATTCGTCTGCGCCAAATGGTAAAGTAATCCCTCGTTTAAATTCATATAATCATTCCTTTCTTGTGGAAGAAGTCATATTTCAACAAATATCATTATACACGAGAAAGGCTTTAAAGTCAAGAAATATATTGCAAAACGCAAAGATTTCGTGTATAATTATGTAAAAATGAAAAAGGAGAGGTAGAGTGAAAGAAGTAAGAAGCTTTTTTGAAAAAGAAAGAATAGAATATTTTTCGGTTTTGCCGTATTCACTTTGCCGTGAAACCTCTCCGGAAATTATGGCGCGTGAAGATTTTCTTCCTAAAAGCGTTATAATTTTTCTGATTCCTTATTACACGGGTGTGGGGGTTAACCTCTCACGTTACGCCGTGTCGCTTGATTACCACTTGTGCATAAAGGATATAAGCTTGCGCCTTATAGAAACTCTTAAAGAGAAATTTCCCGAAGCTCGCTTCCGAGCTTATGGCGACCACTCTCCGCTTGATGAGCGCCATGCGGCAATATCGGCGGGGCTTGGAATTCTTGGAGATAACGGACTTTTGATAAACGAAAAATACGGAAGCTACGTTTTCATAGCCGACGTCGTAACGGATATTCCGCCCGAAGCCTTATCGGCAAAAACCGAGGCAGAGCCATTAAAGCTTTGCCATCACTGCTCGTCTTGCAAAAAAGCTTGCCCGACGGGAATTTTATCAGGCAAAGGCTGCGATTGCCTCTCATTCATAACGCAGAAAAAAGGCGAGCTTTCGGACTCCGAAGCCTCGCTCATGATAAAATATAATACCGCCTGGGGTTGCGATGAATGTCAAAGCGCCTGCCCGTATAACAAAGCGGCGAAATTAACCCCCGTGTCGTTTTTTTACCAAGAAAGAATTGAAGAAATAACGAGCGACGCGCTTTCTTCAATGACAAAAAAAGAGTTTGAAAAGCGCGCTTTTGCGTGGCGAGGAAGAAAAACTATCGAGAGAAATTTAAAAATACTCGGAAAATAACGAATAAGACTTTAAAACGCAACAAAAAAGGACGAGAAAAAATCTCGCCCTTTTTGTTTAACTTTAGGTCAAAATAGGTTTATCCTTATTCAAAATTGCTGTAACGAGGTCAACGAGCCACGCAAGAGTAACGGCGCCGATTATCCAAATGATGCCGATAATGAGAAGGAAGGTATCCTTCTTGTCAGCTCCCTTGACTATACGGTAGATAGCCCAAACGATGTCGAGAATGGGAAGGCAAAGGATAAGCTTTGCGATAAAGGGAAGGTCGTCGATGGTTTTGATAAACTCTTTCATATAAAAACTCCTCTCAAGAATTTCTAAGTTTATTATATCATGGGAAAATGCGTTTTTCAATATTTATCGTAAAATTATTTTTTGATAACGCCGAGTCCTGCGTAGAATTTTCTTCCCGCAAGCGCCTTTTCACGAACGATTTTGGCAAAGCTCGATTTACATTCTGCGGTGGCAAGCTCGTCGCGTGTTATCCTCCAACGGAAAATATAACCGAAAAGCGACTCTGAAACGTCTTTGTCAATTATATCAAACATAGTTTGGAAGGCTAAAATATTGCTGCTCTCTTTCATAATTTCACGGTGAGTCGGGTCAAGAAGCCACGAGTGGCAGGTAAAGCACTTGAAGTCAACGCCCGGGAAGTGCTTAGGGAAAAATTCTCTTGCCATATCAACGCTCTTTAAGCAGTCCTCTAAAATGAGCGGCCCTGCCGCAGGAATATGTATTGCGAGAACCGTATCGCCTTTTTCAATTCCGTACTTTTCAATAGTATGCGTTTCCTTAGAAAAGCAGAACTGAAGTCTGCCGAGTTTTATTATTTTCGCTGTGAAAACCAAAAAAAGCCAACTGAGCTCGCCAAGATAAAGCTCGCCTTTCGTTTCGCTCCAAGCATCGCACCATCTTACAATATCCTCGGCGGAATCAAGGAAGATTTCTTCCGAAATTCCCAAATCGAGATAGCGGCGCTTCATTTCGTCAAGAAAATAGAGGTAGGCGAGCAGGTTTTGCTTGCCGTTTTCGCATTTTTGGTCATAATCTTCTATGCGCCACGCCTCGTCAACGTAAATTTCGTCAATCGCGCGATAGAATTCAACGTCGTACTTTTTGTCAAAGGGGAGCTTGTTATACCAGTCTAAAATTATCGATTTGACTTTTTCTGCGGTTTTCATAAAATCCTCACAGCCTTTTTATTCATTATATTGCATTTGCCGTATTAAGTCAACAAATTTTTGCTATGAAACGCCTTTGACGCTATTAAGCGCTTTTGCCCTCGTCGGAAGCGTGATGCTTTTTCTTGTTAAGGAATTTATTGAACTTGAACGCAAGATAAAACACCGTAGCGATAAGAAGAATACAAAATGCCACGAATCCTATCCAATGCCAAGGAGTCGTGAAGTTTTCGTAGGGAATATTTCCAAGACCGAAGATTATCGTTGCGATTCCGATTCCTCGGCCTATAACGATGGACGGAATAAACCATTTAAGCGACATTTTCAACGTTCCGGCGATCATAGTAAGAGCGTCGTCGGGGAAAATGGGGAAAAGCATCATAAGCGGGAAGAAAACTACGCCCTTGTCGTTAAGAAGCTCAGATGCCTTTTTGCTGTCTTCCTCGCCGAGAAGCTTTTTGCATATAGCGTAACCGCCGATTCTTCCGGTTGAGTACATGAGCGCAGAGGAGATTAGAACTCCGATAAAGGTGAGAAGAAATGCTTGCCACGGAGTTTTATAAAGCGTTTGAACCAAAAGTATAAACGCCATTGAAGCGCCCGGAATGAAGGAAAGAAGCGTCGTTACGACAACTTGAAAGAGTATCAGAATAACCCAGCCGTACCACGAGTTTTTGAAGGAATGGAAAAGCTCCATATTAAGCTTAATTCCGTCGTTAAAATAGACGATTCCAAACGCCATCAAAATAAGAGCCGACACAAGTGAAACAGCAACGAATGCCGCTAAAATTGCAAGAATTTTAACAACAAGCTTGGCTTTGCTCTTTAAAAATTCGCCCAAAGCTTAAACTCCTTTCCGTGTTGATGAAAAACATCACCCCACCGTAATCAATCCATAATATTTTAAACCCAAACCCTGCTTTTGTCAAGCAAAATTCGGCAAAGTTAATCCTTTATTTACAAAATAAATTTATAGCTTATACCTTTACACAAGTAAGACGCTTTTATCTTGCGGAAGCTTATTTTATAAGTTTCACTCGATATGTTTACAAGCCGCAAAAAATGTGATATAATAATTACGCTGCAATAAAGACGTCCAAGCGTGACAAATTCAGACGGCTAAAAGGAGAACCCATGATTCGTGTATTGGTTTGGAATGAATTCAAGCATGAGCAGGAGAGCGAAAAAGTCGCTGCTGTTTATCCGAGCGGAATCCATAGCGTAATTGCTGAGTTCTTAGGAAAAGAAGAGAATATCGCCGTAAAGACTGCGACACTATATGATGAAAACTGCGGAATCACGAAAGAGATTCTTGACGAAACCGACGTTCTTATCTGGTGGGGGCATGTTGCGCATGCACTCGTTCCCGACGAGGTTGCCGAAATGGTGCGCGATGCCGTTCACGAGGGAATGGGAATGATCTTCCTTCATTCTGCGCATCACTCAAAGCCGTTCCGTCTGTTGATGGGAACGCCGTGCCATTTGACTTGGAGAGAGTCCGGCGACTCTGAAATTCTTTGGGTAATCGATCCTTCCCACCCGATCACTAGCGGTATCGACCGTTACTTTAAGTTGGACGCCGAGGAAACCTACGGCGAGCCCTTCTCGGTTCCCAATCCCGATAAGGTTCTTCTTATCGGTAACTATTCCGGCGGCGAGGTGTTCCGTTCAGGTCTGCTTTATGAGCGCGGCAACGGAAAGATCTTTTATTTCCAGCCGGGCCACGAAACCTTCCCGACCTTCAAGGTTCCCGCCGTGCAAACCATCATCACAAATGCCGTTCGCTTCGTTGCGCCGAGCTACCGTCAGGCAATCTCTTGTCCTCACGTCAGAAATATCACGGACGATATGCCTTACGTAATGTAAAATTCAATAAAAGGACAGAGAAAGTCAAAAGCGTTCTCTGTCCTTTTTGTGTTGGTATGATCCTTGGATTGAGCGCGTTTCGAATATGCGACTTGACAGAAACGGTATGCGAAGCATACATCGAATCCTGAATCCACCCAAAGAAAAAAGGACAGCCTTTCGACTGCCTTTTTTCTGGTCGGAGTGTTCATAACAGACCTAATTTTAATGGCGATACGCCAAGCGGTCGAAACATATTCCCGAACAGCCGAAAAAGTCTGTATTTATAAGGCTTTTTTGAAAGAAAGGAATATGAATTTATGGAAAAGTACATTATCGAAAACGGCATCAAATACGAGCTTAAAGGTGAGCAATACTATCCGATTTTTAGCGAAGCGAACACTACCGAGCATCACATCGGCAAATACGGACTGCTTCACCGCGACTATCTCAAGCAACACAAGAGAGGTACATACACCACTCTCTTGACTGAAGGTAAGCTCAAATCACACCTTCACGAAATCGACGTACAAGCCAATGCGATGGTTGAAGCCATAGTTGCCAAGCTCGCAAGAGAACGCGGCATAGACGAAGAATTAAAGGCTTCTGATGCGCTCAAATGGGTTGCCGAGATGAATAACATTAAGGTAAGCGCGGAAGAAATCGTTTTGCGGGAGGTGATTTATCAATGAAGTCGATCATCAATGAGCTTTGGCACGGAAACATCATACCGCAAGATGATAGCAGAACCAACTCCAAAGAAATGAAAGAACTGCTTGGCTATATGGCAAGACACCACGAGGACTTGGAAAAGAGCTTCACCGATGAACAGAAAGAAACATTTGAAAAGTTTCACGATTGTTGGAGCGAATATATGAGTTTGGCAGAGGCAGCTATCTTCGAGTATGCTTTCAAACTCGGTATGCAAATAGCCATCGAAACACTAATCGAATAACACGCGGCGGCGGGAGAAATCTCGCCGCTTTTCTATATATTTTTACAAATCACCACTACATCAACTCAAAACATAAATAATCCGACACAAATCGGCATTTGTATCTTGAAAATTTTGTAGCAATATGGTATAATGTATCTTGTAAAAGTTTATTTTCAAGGAGTTATGAAAATGTCTGAGAGAATTGATATGCCCGATCGTTGGTATTCCACAAAAGAAATCTGCGCTTATCTTGGTATAAGCCGTGATACAATGCTTGTATGGATTGCCAAAAAGAATATGCCTGCACACAAGGTTGGTCGTAATTGGATGTTCAAAACGAGCGAAATTGACGAGTGGGTAAAAAGCGGCAAGGCAGAGGAATGAATCGATGAATGAACACCAATTCAAAAAATTACTTATTGATTTGATCAATATGGATTCCTATCCTGATAAAGAGGCGCTTGTTACTCTGATAAAAATATCAACTATTGATTTTGTTAAAACATCCGAATTTGCCAGAAGAGGTGTGTGGGATCAACGTCAAGAGTACATTTATTTCAGCATTATCCCCGACAAATTAATGGAATTAAAAAAACACGAAAAATATATTGAGAAAAAGTGTGAAGAGTTATATCCTATTAGTAAGGACTATGCTCTTTTTGGGATAATCTTCAAGCCGGGGGCGATGACTCAAGAGGAAGATATTAGCCAAGAAATCGTATTTGAGAATATACGAAATCAAATTGTGGAAGAACTACAAAATGCTAAGTATGTCATTTTTGTTGCTATGGCGTGGCTCACAGATCCTATTCTTTATAAGGAATTGTTAAAAAAGAAGAAACAAGGTGTAATTGTTGAAATAGTACTTGATGATAATGAAACCAATAGAAGCACGGAATTTGACATAGAAAACGATTTTTCAACATATTGGGTTAATATACAATCTCGATATAAGAATATAATGCATGAGAAATTCTGTGTTATAGATTTGCAAACAGTGATACACGGTACATTTAATTGGACAAAAGCCGCGAGTTACAATAAGGAACATATCAGTATAGATTGTAATAGAGAAACTGCTGAGAGTTTTGCTGATGAATTTATGAAGCTTAAAAGTATTAGCAGGAAAGAAATTGATTCATTTGATTTTGATGAAATCTAACGGAGGAGATAGGAGACGCTATGGCAGCAATTAACGATTTGATCGCTCAAATAGAAAATCCGGAGCTTCGTGCGAGAATACAAGCCGAAGTTGACCGAATGAATAAGCAGAAAAAGTTTGGACTCGTATTCGAGGAGCATCTGCCCGAATGTACGCCTCTTTATGACATTCCCGTTAAGAGAGGTGCTCTCGTTGCGCTCAAAACCGGCAAGGTGAGCGAGGTTTACAGAGTGCTGAAGATCAAAGGCGATGAGGCAGAGTGCAAGAAGAAGGATGCGGACGAGATTGCAACCTTTAAGGTGAACGAGCTTGTGACCGTGGCTGAATTTGGTGATGCGATCTATCCCTACCTCAAGCCGATGGACAGCGTTTGCAATGCTCCAGATAGCGATCTTTGGCACACTCTCATTGAAGCCGATAACTATCACGCGCTTCAGCTTCTTGAGTATCTTTATGCCGGAAAAGTGGATTGTATCTACATCGATCCGCCTTATAATACGGGTGCGCGAGATTGGAAATACAACAACGATTACGTTGATGGTGCGGATACATATCGTCATAGTAAGTGGCTCTCTATGATGCAGAAGCGTTTGAAGATTGCTAAAAAGTTACTCAATCCAAAAGACTCTGTACTGATAGTTACTATTGACGAAAAGGAATACTTGCATTTGGGATGCCTTTTAGAAGAAATGTTTTCAGAAGCAAGGATGCAAATGGTTTCTACCGTAATCAATCCCAAAGGCAATAGGCGAGACAATGAATTTTCAAGATGTGAAGAATATATCTTTATAGTTTATCTCGGTAATGCTTGCATTACATCAAATGGATCTAATATGTTAAAAGAGTCCAACGATGAAACAGAACAAGAAGATAAATCGGTAAGATTAAGAGCGTTGCTTAGACAGGCAAGTAATCACGGCAAAAGAACAGATCGCCCCAACCTATTCTATTCACTACTTTTTGATAAAGAGTCCGGGAAATTTGTTGGGCATGGGCGTGTTCCAAACATTGACGAAAACAAAGACGATTATATTCCGCCCGAAGGAACTGTTGCAATGTGGCCCATCGGTTCTAACGGAACAGAATTGACATGGAATTTACAACCCGAAACTCTTATGGAAAAGCATCGTCAGCATTTTCTGAGTTTTGGAAAATGGGACGGTGAAAAGCGCACAGGATATTATCTGTCTGAAGGTCAAGAAGAAAACTTCAAGAATGGTTTATATAATGTTGTCGGACAAGATGATGACGGTGCATATATTATCGAATTGAAATCTACTGACGATAGAGATGTAAGACCTTTTACGATATGGAACAAAAAATCTCACTCCGCAAGTGAGTACGGCACATCATTATTGAATAATATTTTTGGCGGACGAATTTTCTCATTCCCCAAATCTGTATATGCCGTACAAGATACGGTTAGATTCTTTGTTGCCAATAAGCCTAACGCCTTGATAATTGACTTTTTTGCAGGTTCAGGTACTACGCTTCATGCAGTAAATCTCCTCAATGCAGAGGACGGCGGAACTCGTCGTTGTATTATGGTTACTAACAATGAAGTGTCCGCTGATGAGGCAAAAGCGCTTTCGGACAGCGGCTATCATCCCGGCGATGAAGAATGGGAAAAATTCGGTATTGCTCGTTACGTTACATGGCCTCGTACTGTGTGCAGTATCGAAGGACACGACGTAAAAGGCAATCCCATCAAAGGCAATTATCTTGGAAGTGACAAGCCTATGGCGGAGGGTTTCAAAGCTAATGCTGCATTTTTCAAGCTTGGATTCCTTGATAAGACTTCGGTTGCTCTCGGCAGACAGTTCAAGGAAATGCTTCCGACTTTGTGGATGAAGGCAGGCGCAATAGGTAAATGTCCTACTAGTAGCGAGAATATTCCCGATATGCTGATTCTTCCCGAAAACAAGTTTGCAGT
>JAZRGJ010000052.1:0-4101 GCA_045644125.1 Eubacteriales bacterium
GATGGTACGTTGCTTGTTACCGTAGTTGATTACTCGGAAAATTTCATGCGGACCGCCGTTGTAGTACTGAGCTTTTTGCTTGCCTTTATAGTCATGGCGGTGATCATGATGATCTCATTCTCGCGTTTGACCGTAAGGATCACGCGGCTTGCGTCAAACGTAAAGAGAGTTGAGCACGGAGCGGTTGATATTCCCGTGTATGCAAAGGGGAACGACGAGATAGCAACTCTGGCGCACGATATCAACAGCATGAGAATATCCATCGTTTCGACCATGAGCAAGGAGAGAGAGGCGTGGGAGGCAAACGCGGGGCTTATTACCGCTATGTCTCACGATATACGCACGCCGCTTACGGTCATGATGGGTTATCTCGATATACTTGAGCTGCAAGCCGAGGATGACGCTTCAAAGGAATATTTGTCTGCCTGCCGCGAAAATGCGGTAAAGCTTAAAAAGCTTTCGGACGATATGTTCAGATATTTCCTTGTCTTCGGTAAAAGGGAAATTGAGCTTGCTTTTGAAAGCTATCCCGCATCCGACATTCTCAACCACATGATAGAAGAGCACGCGGTGCTTTTGACCGAGCGCGGCTGCGAGGTTCAAAAGCAGACCGAGGTGATTTGCGGAGATATACGCGTAGATCTATTGTATTTTGGCAGAGTAATTGACAACGTATTTTCAAACGTTGATAAATATGCCGACCTCTCGTGTCCCGTTATCTTCAATATGTTTGAGAAGGACGGGTGTGCTGTGATAAGGATAAGCAATGCGATCGACAATACCGGCGCGGCGGAGAGTAACGAGATAGGACTTAAGACATGCCAGAAAATAATGGAGCAGATGGGCGGCGAGTTTACGTACGGAAAACAGGGAGATTGCTTTGTAACGACGATAAAGCTGCCGATAGTGAAGGAATAATAAAAAATAAATATCCCCCCGTATAACGGGGGGATTTCAGTTTCGGGCATAGCCCTAACAATACCGGCGGCGCACAAGGGAGCCATTGACACAAAAACATTCTGCGCTGACTTTTTGTTTGTTTTCTGCTTATCGTCAAAGCCTACATGGAACCTCGCCACTATGGCGGGGGGCGTGATACAAAAGAAAAGAGCGGGTGTTTTTCACTCGCTCTTTTGTATTGTTGCTTTATAAGATGAAAAAACGCGGTCTCTTTCGAAACCGCGTTTTTAACGTTATATTTATTATTTGGAAAGTACAATGTTAAGTGTCTGACCTGCCGCTGCAGCGGTTCTGTCAACCGTTATAACATTGCCGTTAAGTGCAAGACCTGCATCTGCGCTTACTACCGTACGTGCTGCGTCGATGGTTATCGAGCCGCCGGTCTGGTTATCAGTTGCAAAGTGAGTGAAGTCTGCGATCGAAATTGTTATGCTGGTTGCATCCTCTTTAACAAGAACGGTACATGCAAAGTCAGCGGCCTTGATTACTCCGCTGAACGCAGAGTTGTTCTCGGCAACCGTTGTTGCTTTCCAGAAGGTAAATCCGGATGCTCCGGAGGAGATGTCCACAACAGCCTGAAGCGTATCGTTGTTGGAAATTACGTTGTAGCCGACAGCCTCGGTGTATTCGAAGAACTCAGAGATGGACGCGCCGGGAAGGATTGCATATTCGTAAGTAGCGTTCTTCGGTGTTACTCCGTGATCGAACCAAAGCTCGATGAAGTTACCGCCCGAGGTCTTGCTGAGACGTGCGTTGAGCGCGTCGTTCTTATGGGTGGGAACGTATATTCCGCCGTATTTAGAGAAGAACAGAGCGTTGTTGGTAAGCAGAGAAGATGAGCTGTTCGGGGTTAATGAGTTATCGGGGTTCTGCGGATCGTCCGCTGAAAGGATAATGGAGTTGTTATCTCCGTAGAAAACGTTTTCTATAATGGTCTCTATGGTCTGCGGCTTTTCAATACTCGGCTTAGTGTTAAGAGAGGTGTTGGAGATACCTGCGCCGAGGCAAACTACTTCGTCGTCGAATACGAACCATGATTTCTTTGCCGTAAGGTCAGAGAGGTATTCGTTGTTGTTGTTGCGCATGCTGTTCGCTGCAACGGAGAAGTCGCCGTTGGTTGCAAAACCTGCGTAAGACGTCATTCCGGTAAATCCGCCGCCGTTGTCAGAGATTCTGTTTCTGTTGTCAACCGTCGTTCCGGGAAGTCTGCCGTAATTTACGTACTGCCAATAAACGTTGTTGTGCTGATAGTACGGATTGCTTAAAAGAAGCATTCCGTCGCCCTCGAACCAACCGCTTCCGTTTACAGCACCGAGAATTTCCTTGTTAATGTCAAGGTATACCGGTCTGGTTTCGTACTTGGCGGAACGGATAGAGGAGAGGGAGAGCGCCGCAGAATATCTGGGACCTGCGATTACCAGCTTATCCATCGAAGCGAACGGATGTGCGCCGCTTACAGTCTTAGAGGTAAGCTTGTTGTTGTTTTCAATATCTTGGAATGCGCGGATACCGTATGCGGTAAGATAAGGAACGAAGGAAGTGTTTCCGCTTGAAGCATATGCCTTTACTATCGACTTAAGCTCGCTTGCTCTTGTATTGTCAAGAAGCTCTGTGAGGATAAGTATGGTGGAAACACCGAGTGCTCCCATCTCATCGGATTCCGCAATGTAAGAGCCGGTGGTTACCGCTATTGAGCTTCCATTGTATATAGAAGGAATAACGGAGTTTATAGCCCAGTCGTAAAGGAAATCAACCGCTTTGATGTCATCGGGCAGATCAGCCTTGGTTCCGTTTAACGCATAAACGAGAGTCGTTAAAGCATTAAATGCCATTATACCCTGAGAACCGGAGGCGGCAACGCTGTCGGCTGCTATGTACGAGCCATCCGCATAAAGTCCCTGTCCCGAGGTTACAAGATTAAAGAAGGTAGTAACGTATTTCTCGGAAAGCTCTTTTACTCTGTCGCTGTTGCCCATAAGAGCTGCCGCACCTATCATTATGTAAAGACTGCGGTTTTCGTTTACCGCGTCTCCGATAGGAAGAGGAACCTTTATATCAAGTATCTCGGCATAGTTTTTGATCTTCTTACCGCTGAGCTTGTTGTTCTCGTCAAGGATGATGAGAGTGTTTAAGAGGAATTCCGCAATAAGAAGTCTTTCGTTTTCCGTCCATGATTTCTGGGTATGTCCCGCAACGGGAAGACCGTAGAGTTCGTTGTAACCGTATTCAAGAGCGTTTTTGATGTTCTTCATTACAGAGCTCTTGTGGTAATAAGCTGAACCCTTGGTTGACCACGCCTTCGCTAAGGTGTATAACTTTCTGTAGTGAGCTATCTGAGGGATATCCTCGTTCTTTATTGTTGTGCCGGGCCATGATCCCGATGTGTTGATGGTTCCGTTTGCCTCCGCAGCCTTTTCGTCAAGGTCTGCTATGTAAAGCTTTCCTGATTCGGATTTGGCATCAATCTTGCCTTGTCCCTCGATAAGCTCTGCGTAACGGTCTATGACCTTTGCGTCAACTCTACCGCAGCTGAGTATCCAGAGAGGCATCATGGCAAGTGTAAGAATAATTGCTGTAAGTCTTACTATGCGCTTGATTTTCATTTTGGTTTTTATCTCCTTTTGTAGTTTTTTTACGTTGTGCGTAAAGCTACTGCTTAATGTAAATTATATTATATTTTATTTCAAAATGGTTGAACAGAATGTTAATATTTTAATAATTACGAAGGTTTTTTCGCGAGTATTTTTATGCACTATGCATATTTGACAAAAAGCGCTCAGGGGTTTTGTTGGGGTTTACAAAAAGAAAATAAAACTTAAATTTTTTGTGAATTTTTATAAGATGTGAAAAATCCACAAAAACGCATAGTGGTTTTTGTCAAGGTGAACAGATTGAACATTTTGACATAATTAAAGCGTAAACTTTGGTTACTTTTTTGGCAAGATTAATAATTATGTTACAATTTAGAAATTGCTTTTTCGGAAAAGCTATGATATACTTATTACAAAGTTTTTGATTTTAAAAAAAGAAAGGGTTGATTTATTTGAAAAGAGCAATATCGCTATTGCTTATACTCGCAACCTTAATGGGTTGCTGCACCATGCTGTTTGCTTGTAAAAAAGACAAGACGGATGGTACTGA
>JAZRGJ010000053.1:0-20549 GCA_045644125.1 Eubacteriales bacterium
CGCATTGCGCCGTATACGTACGAACGGCCCGAAAGGGGGTCGCGGATTGCGCCGCCGATACAGGTTGCCGCGCCGCCGAAGGGCTCGATTTCAGTCGGGTGGTTATGAGTTTCATTCTTGAAAAGAAGAAGCCATTTTTCAGTTACGCCGTTAACGTCAACGTCGATTTTAACGGTGCAAGCGTTGATTTCCTCGCTCTCGTCAAGCTTATCGAGCTTACCGTGCTTCTTCAAGCATTTTGCGGCGATAGTGCCGATGTCCATAAGATTCTGGGGCTTCGTTCTGCCTAAGAATTCTCTTGCCGAGATATAGTCACGGTATGCCGCTTCAAGAACTTCGTCTTCAAACTTAACGCTGTCAACAGTCGTCAAGAAAGTGGTGTGACGGCAGTGGTCGGACCAGTAAGTATCTATCATTTTGATTTCGGTGATAGTGGGGCATCTGCCTTCGGTTTTAAAATACTTCTGGCAGAATTTAATATCGTCAAGGTCCATTGCAAGTCCCATTTTCGCAATGAAGTCGGCAAGGCCCGCTTCGTCAAGGTCGAGGAATCCGTCAAGCGTTTTAACCTCGGTGGGACAAGCGTATTCAAGCTTGATGGTTTCACGTCTTTCAAGGCTTGCTTCTCTTGCTTCAACGGGGTTTATTACGTGCTTTTTAATTCTTGCAAGCTCCTCGTCGGAGATATTGCCCTCGAGCATATATACTCTTGCGGTTGCAACGTCGGGCTTTTCTCCTTGCGAGATAAGCTGAATGCACTGAGCCGCAGAGTCTGCTCTCTGGTCAAACTGTCCGGGAAGATATTCAACCGCAAAAACTTTAGCGCCGTTTTCGGGGAGCTCTTCATAAACGTTATCAAGCTGGGGCTCGGAGAAAACCGTGCCTACTGCGTAATCGAAAAGCTCTTTGGTTATGTTCTCTGCATCGTAACGGTTAAAAACGCGAAGATTTTCAACGCTTTTTATGCCGAGGAAGAGAGATATTTCATTCTTAAGCGCGCGGGCTTCGTTATCAAGACCGGGCTTTTTTTCAACGTAAATGCGATATACCATTTTAGTTTCCTTTCTTTAAAAAGCGTTATTACTTAAGCGCCTGCATTGCTCGCGCACCGATGTCGCGGCGGTAGTGAGCGTTGTCAAACTTGATTTTTGAAACCTTTTCATACGAGGACTTGATAGCCTCGCCGAGAGTTTTTTCAACCGCGGTAACGCCGAGAACTCTGCCGCCCGCAGAAAGAAGCTTGCCGTCCGAGAGCTTTGCTCCGGCAACGAAAACGGAATCTGCGATTTCTTCGGGAATTACGATTTCAAAGCCGTTCTCGTAAGCTTCGGGATAGCCCTTTGATGCCATAATTACGCAAGCTGCCGAGTCAGACGAAAACTCAACCTTACAATCTTTGAGAGTGCCGTTCGTGGTTGCCATCATAACGGTTAAAAGGTCGGATTTCAAAAGGGGAAGAACGACCTGAGTTTCGGGATCGCCGAAGCGGCAATTGTATTCAATTACCTTGGGGCCGTTCGGGGTAAGCATAAGTCCGAAGTAAAGGCAACCCTTGAATACTCTTCCCTCGTTTTTCATTGCGCGAATCGTGGGGAGGAATATTTTTTCCATACACTCGTCGGCAATTGCCTTTGTGTAATAGGGGTTGGGAGCTATAGTTCCCATGCCGCCCGTGTTAAGTCCTTCGTCGTTATCGAGGGCTCTTTTATGGTCCATTGAGGAAACCATGGGAACGAGGGTTTCACCGTCCGTAAACGCAAGAACGGAAACCTCGGGGCCCGTCAAGAATTCTTCAACTACGATGCGGCTTCCCGATGCGCCGAACTTCTTATCTTCCATTATGGATTTGATAGCGTCGCGCGCCATATCTCTTGTGGTAGCTATTATAACGCCCTTGCCGAGCGCAAGTCCGTCTGCCTTAACGACGGTGGGAATGGGAGCGGTTTCTATATATTCAAGAGCCGCCTTCGCATCATCGAAAACAGAATAGCTTGCCGTGGGAATATCGTATTTTTTCATAAGGTTTTTCGAGAAGACCTTGCTTCCCTCGATTATCGCCGCATTTGCGCGGGGGCCAAACGCAGGGATTCCGACTTCTTCAAGCTTATCAACACAGCCGAGAACGAGGGGATCGTCGGGCGCGACTACTGCGTAGTCGATTTTATTTTCAACGGCAAAAGCCGCAATAGCGTCAACGTCCTTTGCGCCGATGTTAACGGGAATAGCGTCGCTTGCCATACCGCCGTTTCCGGGGAGCGCATAAATTACTTCGACGTCTTTGTTTTCACGAAGCTTTTTGATAATGGCGTGCTCTCTTCCGCCGCCGCCTACAACTAAAATTTTCATTTAGAGTATCCTTTCATTAGTGATGGAAAAGACGCATGCCGGTAAAGCTCATTACCATACCGTACTTATCTGCGCAAGCGATTACGACGTCGTCACGCACACTTCCGCCGGGCTCTGCGATATAAGAAACGCCGGAGCGCTTTGCTCTTTCGATATTATCGTCAAAGGGGAAGAAAGCGTCGGAGCCGAGAGAAACGCCCGTAATTCCCGCAAGATATTCCTTGATTTCGTCGTCGGTGAGGGGCGCGGGCTGCTCTGTGAAGTACTTCTGCCAGTTGCCCTCAGCGCAAACGACCTCTTCGTTTCTGTTTATATATCCGTCAATAACGTTATCTCTGTCGGGGCGAGCGATGTCAGCCTTGAAAGGAAGATTAAGCACCTTTTCGTGCTGGCGAAGATGCCAGGTGTCTGCCTTCGTGCCCGCAAGACGTGTGCAATGGATTCTCGACTGCTGACCTGCGCCAACGCCTATTGCCTGTCCGCCGTAAGCGTAGCAAACGGAGTTTGACTGGGTATATTTAAGGGTGATAAGCGCAATTATAAGGTCGATTGCCGCATTTTCGGGGAGCTCTTTATTCTTCGTTACGAAGTTCTGAAGAAGCTCTTTGTTTATTTTGAATTCGTTTCTGCCCTGCTCGAAGCTGATGCCGTATACCTGCTTGGTTTCAAGGGGCATGGGAATGTAGTTTTCGTCGATTTTAACTATGTTATAGTTACCCTTTTTCTTGCTTTTGAGAATCTCAAGAGCCTCGTCGGTATAGCCGGGAGCTATGATACCGTCGGAAATTTCTCTTTTGATTATCTTTGCGGTCGTAACGTCGCATACGTCGGAAAGCGCAATCCAGTCACCGAAAGATGACATTCTGTCAGTACCTCTCGCTCTTGCGTAAGCGCAAGCCAAGGGGGATTCGTCAAGTCCTTCAATATCGTCAACGAAGCAAGCCTTTTTAAGCTTTTCGGGAAGAGGAAGTCCGACAGCGGCTGAGGTGGGGCTTACGTGCTTAAAGGAGCTTGCCGCAGGAAGTCCCGTTGCTTCCTTTACTTCCTTAACGAGCTGCCAGGAGTTGAATGCGTCAAGGAAATTTATGTATCCGGGCTTACCCGAAAGAATTTCAATGGGAAGCTCGCTTCCGTCTGCCATATAAATTTTAGAGGGCTTCTGGTTGGGGTTACAACCGTATTTAAGTTCAAGTTCTTTCATTCGTCTTTCCTCACACGTTCTTATTTATTACACGGGTTTCCGACTCGCCCGTTGCTATATCGATATATCTTACGAAAAGAGAAACCTTGTTATCGGAGTTGAGGTTTTCCCAGATGTGATTTGCAAAAGTGTCAATATCAACGTCGGGGAGTATGAGCGTTTTAGGCTCGCCCTCAAACGAGGGAAGCGGGTTTCCGTCGGAGTTGTAGGTATGTATAAACTTTGCAAATCCTGCCTTGGGGTTTGAATAAGCGTAGGTGAATCTCTCACAAGACGAGTCGTCACCCTCGGCGCTTTTAAGAATGGACATAGCGAAGTTCATACCGTCGCTCTCACGGTGAATGATACCCGAAATTCTGGGGGTGAAGTTAGGCTTGTCGTCCTCAAATTCACGAGTGCGGAGAGCCTGCTCAAAAGTCATCTGCTTATCCATAAGATCGTAAATCGTGTCGGTCTGGTCGCCGTTCGTTACGATGGTTTTGTTGCCGAGAACTCTTACGGGATAGTAGATTATAAGGTGGGGATCTGTCATTTTACTTTCGTCATACGCCTTGGTGCGCATAGCGTCGCCCTCAAGAACGAATACTCTGTTACGGCTGTTTTCGCTTCTGCCCATAATGAAGTAAGCGGTTACAGCCTTTTTGCCGTCGCAGCTTTTGCCTATAATAATACCTCTGCCGTGATAGGCAAGAGAGTTAAGCTCGTCTTTTACAGTTGAAACTTTCATTGATTTTCTCCTTTAATGTATGCCTTATTGTCTTTTACCTCGACTCTCTCATCCGCAAAAAGTCTTACAGCCTCGGGAAGAATTTTCCATTCAGCCTCTTCCATTATGCGTCTTTGAAGCGTTTCGGGAGTGTCGGAATCAAGCACTGCAACCGCGCGCTGAAGCACTATAGGGCCTGCGTCGCACTCGGGGGTTACGATATGAACTGTAGCGCCCGAAACCTTAACGCCCTTTTGGAGCGCCGCTTCGTGAACACGGAGTCCGTAATAGCCCTTTCCGCAGAACGACGGGATGAGGGCGGGATGAACGTTCAGGATTTTGTTCGGGAATTTTTCGTAAACCTGCTCGTCGATTATAGTCAAAAATCCGGCAAGAACTACGAGGTCAATATTTTCTTTTTCAAGAGTTTCTGCAAGTACGCGCGAATATTCCGCAATAGTTTCATAGTCACGTCTTGCAAGCACAAGCGAGGGAATATCGGCGTTTTTTGCTCTTTCGAGCGCAAAAACACCGGGCTTTGAAGCTACGACGAGGGAAATTTTTCCCGCTCCGAGCTCTCCGCGCGACTCAGCGTCGATAAGCGCTTGCAAATTAGTGCCGCCGCCCGATACGAGAACGGCTATTCTTTTAAGCTTCATCATTCGAGAATTACTCCGTCGTCGCCCTCAACGATTTCGCCGAGAAGGTAAGCGCACTCTCCCATTGCGTTAAGGATTTCAACGGTCTTGTCTGCATCCTCAGAAGAAACGATAACGCTCATACCAACGCCCATATTAAAGGTGTTATACATATCACGCTCGGGGATATTGCCAACCTTTTCAATAAGCTTGAAGATGGGAAGAACACGAACGTCGGATTTGCTTATTTTTGCGGAAAGGCCCTTGGGAATACTTCTCGGAATGTTTTCGTAGAAGCCGCCGCCCGTGATGTGGGATATACCCTTAACCTTAACGCTTTCGATAAGCTTCAAGATGGATTTTACGTAAATTCTCGTGGGAGTGAGAAGAGTTTCGGCAACGGACTTGCCGCCGAGCTCGTCTTTCGCTTCGTAAAGCATAGGAGAATTGTTATCAATATCAAATACGCGGCGAACGAGAGAAAATCCGTTCGAGTGAACGCCGGACGATGCGATAGCAACTATCTTGTCGCCTGCCTTAACCGCGCTGTTATCAAGCATTTTCTTTTTGTCAACGATACCAACGGCAAAGCCCGCAAGGTCGTAGTCTTCCAAAGGCATAAGGCCGGGGTGTTCTGCGGTTTCACCGCCGATAAGAGCCGCGCCTGACTGAACACAGCCCTCTGCAACGCCTGATACGATAGCGGCGATCTTTTCGCGATAGTTCTTTCCGCAAGCAATGTAATCAAGGAAGAAAAGGGGCTTTGCGCCACAGCAAATAATGTCGTTTACGCACATTGCAACAGCGTCAATACCTATCGTGTCGTGCTTGTCCATAAGGATTGCAAGCTTTACCTTAGTTCCGCAGCCGTCGGTTCCCGATACGAGAACGGGCTCTTCCATACCTGTGGGGAGGCCGAAGCAACCGCCGAAACCGCCAACGTCATCGAGGCAACCCTCGTTGCGAGTGCGCGCGATGTGCTTTTTCATAAGCTCAACAGCTTTATAGCCTGCGGTAATATCAACGCCTGCCTTAGCGTAGCTTTCTGACATAGAATTCTTCATAGTGAAATTCTCCTTTATTCTTCAACATGACTTATTTTGAAATCGTATTTATTGTAGGGCTTTTCTTTGGGGACGCGGGTGGGATACTTTCCGTCGAAGCAAGCCGTGCAAAGTCCTTTGCAACTGCCCTCCGAGCAAAGCTTGTAAACGTCCTCAATGGGAAGATAGCCGAGAGAGTCGGCGCCGATTATCTTCGCAATTTCCTCAACCGTGTGGTGACACGCAATAAGGCTCTCTTTGGAATCAATATCCGTTCCGTAATAGCAGGGGTTTATAAAAGGCGGCGCGGAGGAGCGGAAATGAACCTCCGTCGCTCCCGCATTTCTGAGGAGTCGCACGATTCGCGCGCAGGTCGTTCCTCTTACTATTGAGTCGTCAACGAGAACGACTCTTTTGCCCTTGACGGTTGCCGCTATCGGATTGAGCTTGATTCTTACCTTATCCTCACGCACGTCCTGTCCGGGAGCTATAAACGTTCTGCCTATGTATTTATTTTTAAGAAGTCCGATGCCGTAGGGGATGCCGGATTCCTCCGCATATCCTATCGCCGCGTCAAGTCCCGAATCGGGAACTCCGACAACGACGTCCGCTTCAACGGCGTGAGCCTTTGCAAGAAAAGCGCCCGCTCTGCGTCTTGCCACGTGCACAGACTGATTTTCGATAACCGAATCGGGACGAGCCGTGTAGATATACTCGAAAACGCATATAGCCTCTTCGTGTTTTTCACAGTGGTCCTTTATGGATTTAATTCCGTCTTTCGAGAAGACGAGAATCTCACCGGGCTCAAGATCACGGATAAAGGTTGCGCCAACCGCATCGAGAGCGCAGCTTTCGGTCGCTATAACGTACTGCCCGTTATCGCGCTTGCCGTAGCATACGGGATGCAGACCCGCAGGGTCACGAGCCGCAATAAGCTTTCTCGGCGACATAAGTAGCAAGCAATAGCCGCCGTCAAGGCGTGTCATAGCGCGGTTAACCGCTTCCTCAATTGAGGGCGCGTTAAGTCTTTCCGCCGTTATGAGATATGAAATAAGCTCTGCGTCAGAGTTCGTGTGGAAAATCATTCCACGAAGCTCAAGTTCCTCACGAAGCTCGTATGAGTTGACAAGCTTACCTGCCGTTGCAAGAGCAAGTCTGCCTTTTACGTGGTTTACCACGATGGGCTCGGAGTTCATTCTGTCTTTCGTGTCAAGCGTTCCGTAGCGCACGTGGCCTATCGCCATTTCAGCCTCGCCGAGCGAATCAAGCACGGAGCTTGAAAAAACGTCGTTTACAAGGCCCGAATCTCTATGCGCGCGAAAAACTCCGCCGTCGTTAACGACGATACCGGAGCTTTCCTGGCCTCTGTGCTGAAGAGCGTAAAGTCCGTAATAAACGCTTGATGCAACTTTAGTTCTTTCTTCACCTATAATTCCAAAAAAACTCATATATTCATCCCTTATGCATTGTATTTTTCTTCGATTGCGCGGTTTTTCTCAAGAACCTTTTCGCTGCCCGCGCGTCTTGCGTCCTCAAGCGCTGTAACGAGAGAGGGCTCGGAGAGAGCGAGAATTTCAACGGCAAGGTGAGCCGCATTCGCAGCTCCGTCAATAGCGACGGTTGCAACGGGAATGCCCGAGGGCATCTGAACGGTTGCCCAAAGAGCGTCAACACCGCCCGTGTTTTTGCAGGAAATCGGAATTCCGATTACGGGAAGAGTCGTGTTAGCGGCAACTGCGCCCGCAAGGTGAGCCGCCATTCCGGCTGCGGCAATTATTACGCCGAAACCGTTATCACGCGCCGAGCTTACGAACTCTGCCGTTTCTTTCGGCGTTCTGTGCGCCGAATAAACGTGAACCTCAAAAGGAACTCCGTACTCCTTGAGAACGTTAATTCCCTTTTCAACTATAGGAAGGTCACTGTCACTTCCCATTAAAATCGCTACTTTTTTCATTTATGTACTCCCTCTGCCGAAAGGCATTTTATTTTTGAAAAGAAAAAAGACACAATCCACCCTAAAGGTAGTTGTGCCCAGACGGATCGACGATTATGATTTTTGCTTCCACGCGGTTAATTCCGCACTTCCGTCAGTTGCAAAAACCTTTACCTCATATATTTTAGCATATATTATATTATAAAGTCAAGAGGAAATTTCACACGCGTGATAAAATTTATCGAAGTTTTCAGCTCGTTTTTTGGTCAAATTCACCCGAAAACAAGAGAGCGCCTCTAAGAAAAAGTTATATTTATTCAGTTCCTTGATGGAATAAATCTTTGTTTTTTAACATTTTTCCGACTTTTTTGAAAAAATGCGTTGCAAAAATTCCGCTTTTATGATAGAATAAAGTCACTATTCTTTTTAAGAGGTTAAGATGGAAAAGAAACTTATAGAAACTATAGAAAAAGAAAAGCTTATAGTTATCGTAAGAGGAGTTGAAAAAGAGAAGCTTCTCCCCCTTGCCGAAGCTATGTACGACGGCGGAATACGGCTTCTTGAAATCACTTACTCGCAAAAAGGCGAGCCCTCCGACGAGGACGTTGCCGACTCTATCAAGCTTCTTGCGACGCATTTTGAAGGAAGAATGTTTATAGGCTCCGGCACGACGCTTACCGAAAGGCAGGTTGAGCTTACCGCAAAAGCCGGCGGCAGATTTATAATCTCACCCGACGTAAACACAGAAGTTATAAAGAAAACGAAAGAGCTCGGCTTGGTTTCTCTTCCCGGAGCTCTCACTCCTACCGAAATTATGACGGCGCATACCGCGGGCGCTGATTTCGTTAAGCTTTTCCCTATATCCAATCTCGGAGTTTCCTATTTCAAGGCGGTCAAAGCGCCGCTTTCGGCGGTTAAATTCCTTGCGGTTGGCGGAATTGACGAAAACAATATGAAAGAATATCTGGACGCCGGCGTTACGGGCTTCGGAATCGGCTCGAATATAGTTAATAAGAAACTTATCGATTCCTCCGATTTCGCAAAAATAACCGAGCTTGCAAAAAGATACGTTGAGGCAGTAAAATGAGAAGATATATTTCAATCGACGGCGGAACGACGAATACTCGCATATCTCTCGTATGCGACGGCGAGATAATCGATACGGTTAAATTTAACGTTGGCGCAAGAGCCGGAATTGCTGACAAAACGGCGCTCCCCTGCGCTGTAAAGCAAGGAATAAAAGAGATTTTGGAGAGGAATTCCCTCTCTGAGAGCCAAATTGATAAAATTCTCGCTTCCGGCATGATAACGTCTGATACGGGGCTCGTTTCTCTGCCGCATTTGACGCTCCCCATCGGGATTCCGGAATTAAAGGCGGCAAGCTTTGAAACGAAGCTTCCCGAAATAAGCAAAGCGCCCTTCGTTTTTATAAGAGGCGCAAAAACAGGCGCCGAAAGCTTTGAGCTTGCCGATATGATGCGAGGCGAGGAAACCGAAATCATGGGCGTTGCCGAAAGCTTTGACGCAGTTTATATGCTTATGGGCTCGCACACGAAGCTTATCAAGCTTGACGGGCAAGGAAAAATTTCGAGCTTCACGACGACTCTTACGGGCGAATTTATCGCTTCCCTTGCGCAAGGCACGATACTTAAAGATTCATTTTCCTTAAACTTTGACGATTTTGATAAAGAAATGCTTATTTGCGGCTTTGAATATGCAAAAGCAAACGGAATCAACGAAGCGCTTTTCAAAACGAGAATATTAAAAAACCTTTTCGGAAAAACGGAGCTTGAAGCTTACAGCTTCTTCCTTGGAGCGTGCCTTGCGGGAGAAGTCGAGGCGGCGGCAAAGTTTTGCGCGGACAAGATAATCATAGGCGGCAAGCGCCAGCTCAAGCGCGCAATATACGAGCTTCTCAAGGCATCTGGATTTAATGCGGAAATGCTCACGGACGAAGCGGTTGACACGTCGGTCGTAAAAGGCCAGATTAAAATTTACGAATACGAGGCATAAGCAATGAAAGACATACGTTTAGCAGGCAAAAAAGTTTTATTCGAGAAATCCCCCGTCGTTTTTTCATATAAGCCCGATGAAAATTGGCGTGATTATATCGACGTTAAATCGGGAAATTGGTACTATGAAGACGGCGCAATTATCGGCTTCGAGCCCGGCAACAAGGGCGGAATTTCATTTATAAACAAGTATTTTGAGAAGGACGTTATGCTCGTTTTCACCGTTTCTGCCGTCCTCCCCGCAACCCGTGATCTCAACGCAGTTTGGGCGGCCCATTGGGATGACGAGGACGATTATCTCGGCTCGTCCTACGTTTGCGGCCTTAACGGTTGGTGGGAAAACAAAGCCGGCATCGAAAGAAACAAAACCAGCAATCTTTACGCAACGACTTCCCTTTATAAATACACCCCCGGAAGCGAGGTCAGAATGGCTTGCGGCTCAATTAACGGACATTGCTTCATGGTCGTTGACGACGAGCTTGTAACGGAGCTTGTCGACCCCTCGCCCATCGTAGGCGGCTATTGCGGATTCTCCGCTTATTGCACGAAGCTCCGCATTACCGATATTGAGGTAAGAGAAATCGTTTGGGAAGAATTCAAGCAAGAATACACACCGCAATTTGAACTTTAATTTTAAAGCGAGGATGCCGTTTTTGAGGCATCCTCGCTCTTTTTTATCGTTTTACATTTCTATCTCTATCGCAGAGTGTATTTCAAGTGACGGAAGCTTGTAGGTATATCCGTCTTCCGACGAAACAAGCTCAAGGGTTTTGCCCTCGGGGAGCGCTGTCACTCGCTTCGGCTCGGCGTCGCTTCGCACGGTTACGTAAAGAGGGCCTATTTTAGGTATCTCACGGAATGCGCGAATGTCGCTGCAGTTGTGCTCGCCTGCCATATTTATTACGTGAGCGTAAGTTTTTCCGTTCTTCGTCATAAGAGAGAGGTCGACGTATTCGCTTCCCGTAACGCTGATTTTTGCAAGGTATCCCGCATCGCTCAAAAGCTTTTTGGTGAATTGTTTAAGCGCGTATGTCAAATTGGTTTTATATACCGAGGAAAGATCAAAGCAAAGAGAAACTATCTTGCCCTTGCCGTATTCGTTGACTATAGCACCCGCGCGGCGCTCTTTTTCGTAATAATAGTTGCCGTCGTATGCATCCTCAAGAAGCTTTGCGCCCGAAAGCTCGGGAGCGAAATAATCCGTATAAAGACAGGTGAGTCTGCCGCCGCAATCGGGGAAAACGAGTCGCTCTTCGGCTTCTTTGAATTTTGCGCCTGCGGCATCACCAAAATCAACGCCGCCGTCCGCTATAACGATACCGCCTGAGCGAGCAAAGTCTTTCATAACGTCAAGAGTTTCTTTGTCATATTTTGCGGCGCGCGGAAGAAAGATAAGCTTGTATTTGTCAAGATTTTTTATGTCCGCTTCGTTTATAACGTCGGAGCTGAAGCCCGCATCCTGAAGCATTTTTATAAAGGCTGACGTATTTTTAAAGGCGCCGCCTGTGAAAAGGGAGTTATCATTATAGTATTTAGCGTAGATTGTACCGATGTCGGCAATGCTCTTTCCGCCGAAGCAGAAATCACGGCGCGCGTGGCAGAAATCTGCAATTTCACGCCAGCTGTCGATGGACCATCTTTGCACCATTCCACCCGTGCCGTAAAGAATGTTGAAGAATTGGAAACCGCCTCCGAGAGCCAAAACCACCGCCGCCTCTTGACAGAGCTGAGGAGCTTCTTTCGTGCATCTGTTTCTCGTGTTCCACGTTACAGGGCGAGGCACGGTTTGCCCCCATGCCATAAGGTCCCATGTAAGATTTTGAGGCATAATACATCTTGCAAGCTCTCGCGCCGAATTTACGGAATCCGTGCAATCGTAGTCACCTGAGATAAAATCAATATCAACCGCGCGCTTTTCCGGCATGGTATGAGTATACATCCAGTTGCTAGTTATCTCAAAATCGGGGAAATCCTTTTTCACCTCGGCAATATAATGCGCTACGTAACGGCGGAATCCCTCTCGGCAAAACTCCACGTAATCGAGGTAGCCGCCCTCATTCGGCAAAGGCGCATCCTTGCCACACTCGTTTTTATACGCCTCTTTAGCCCACGGGCTGTAATCCACGAACATACCCCATTCGTCGCCGTCTATCCATGCGCCGTCTGCGTGATATTCTCCCGCAATTTCCTTAAGTTGCGGAATGAGCACCTCGTCGGCGTAGGGACTAAAGGGTGACATAAATCCACGAAAATCGGGTTTATTTCCGTTCGGATTTCCCTCGAAGTTAAGGCTCTGCCAATCGGGGTGAAGCCTTGCCTGAGATTGATCGAAAAGCCCCGAATGGTGCGTGTAAAGGCGTATTCCGCGCTTCGCCGTAAGCTCACGCCAAACCTTAAGCACGTCCATATTCATAATCTCGGCGTGAACGCCCGCCTTTGTATTATAAGATGATATTCCCGGGTGTCCCTTTGTGTCAACCTGTATCATATCGGGCTTCGTGGCGTCAAGCATTTCTTCGATAGATTCAATATCAATAATGCTTCCTATCTCTTCGCCGTCCATTGCGTGAAAATCAAAATGAAGACCAAAATAACAATCCTTGCGAGTTTTTTTCATAGCTAATCCCCCAGACTAATATTTCTAAAATCATACTATCACAATGCGCAAAAAAAGTATTTATTATTTTTCGTTGAAAATTTGCATTATTTTTTTATTTGTGCTATAATAACGTTACAGGCAAACAACGAAAAGGAGCGGACAAAATGAGCCTTATACATTGCCATATATGCGGAACGAACAGCTCGCACTCGCCAAAGCACAGTTTTATACGAAACGAGAGCGATATTTGGGATTATTACCTGATTATGTATTTTAAAACGCCGTTTTGGTGCTCTGACGGCGAAAATAAATTCAATTGCGCAAAAAACAGCTACGTTATCTATCCGCCGCGCACTCACGCTGCGCACGGAAGCCTTGACGTAGGCTTCGTCAACGACTGGATATTTCTTAATGGCGACGAGGCGGCTAAAATAATCAACACTTTCGCTTTCCCTCTCTCAAAGCCCTTTACCGCAGGCTCAAACGGAATACTCGAGCGATACATAGAAAAAATTGCGAAAGAAGCAAAGCTTCGCCAAAGCTGCTACGAGGAGCGCTCCTCCGCCATAGCTTCGGAAATGCTGATCGAGCTTGGCAGAAGATATGAAGAGGGCGGCAAGGAGCTGCACCCCGCATACAAGGCGATTTACGACGCCAGAACTTATATGCTGACGAATGCGTCGAGCAAAATTTCCATAAGCGAGCTTGCAAAGCGAGCGCAATACTCCGTTAGCCGTTTTTGCGTGCTTTATAAGGAATTTTTCTCTCAAACGCCTACCGAAGAGCTTCTCGACGCTCGCATAGAAAATGCGCGTGCGCTCCTTGAATACAGCCACAAATCCGTAACCGAGGTGGCGGAGCTGTGCGGATTTTCTTCAATTCACTATTTTTCAAGAAAATTCAAAAAAAGAACGGGCGTATCACCCTCTGAATACAATAAAAAATAAAATAAAAAGCCGATTTAGTGCTTGCAAGCTTCGGGCGCATAGCATCAATCGGCTTCTTTTATTTATTGTCTTTTCTGTAAAGCAGGGGCGTGATTCTATAGTATTTCGTAAAAGTGTTTATGTAGTGCGTGGGGGAGGAAAAGGCGAGCTTTGCCGCAATTTCTTGGATGGAAAGCTCGGTGTGGGTTAGGTAAAATTGCGATTTTTCGAGCTTCGATTTCGTTATATATTGCTTCGGATTCATTCCGACGCTTCGCTCAAAAAGCGTTCTGAAATGCTTCGGGCTTAAGTGAAGCTCGGCGGCGAGGAAATCAACCGTGATTTTTTCCTCGGTGTTCGAATTTATGTAGTCGAGCGTTTTCGCTATATCCTTTGGATATTTATTTCTTCCGTCCGCATTTACGATAGTGAGAATTTCGCAAACGAGCGCTTGCGCAAGTCCGTTTGCCTGAGCCGTTGCGTTATAATCTCTCGTTGTGACGAGGGATATTATCTTCTCGACGGTTTCCTTTCTGTGCGCTATCTTTGGAAGCTTGATTATACGGTTTAACGGAAGCTCTATATTTTCATAGAAAAACCAAATAAGCTCCGCATCCCAGACGCCGTCGTTGGCCAGCATAGTCGGGCAAACAACGTAATGAACGAAAAGCAAGTGCCCGGGAAAACAGTCGAATTCTTCATCTTTCGTCACGACTTTCCCCGAGCCGCTCGTCGTATAAAGCATCATCGAAAACTTTTTATTGTAGGGCGTGTAACGTTCAAGCTTACCTCTTGCAACGTTTTTAAAGCCCACGGGCATTGACAATACGTAAGCGGACTCCAAGTCGAAAATAATATTTGTTTTTACAGCGTTGCATGCCGCTAAAAGTTTTTCGCTCATAAACGCCTCCGTTTTTCTTTCATTATATCGAAGCTTTGGGCTTATGTCAAGATGTTTTTGGATTTTTTATGATATTTATTTCTCACTTTTTACCGTTTTAGGTGCGGAATGTGATATTTTAGGTTTCAAAAAGGAGTTGACGGCATTTTTTGGCAATGTTATAATATTCTTATAAAAACAACATGCGGGGGATAATTTTATGATGTACGACGGCGCATACTGTCACGATTTATTGGTTAAAAAAGCAAAACCCAAGCTTGCCTTTTCGGGCGGCGACTTTAAAGAGTGGAAAGCAAGCGTAAAAGAAAAGTTCCGGGAGCTTTTAGGGCTTGACGTTATCGCAGAAAACGCATGTCCTTTGAAGCTTGAGCTTGTCGAAACCGAGAAAAAGGACGGCTATCTTCAAAGAAGATTTGAGTTTGAAAGCGAATGGGGAGCTTCCGTTTGCTTCTACATATTAACGCCCGACGGAATGGCGGAGGGTGAAAAGCGCCCCGTCGTTATAACGCTTCAGGGACACAACGTAAGCGGCGTTCATTCTTCAATCGGAAACGCAATCTGCCATGAAAGACTCGATTATGACAGAGGTCGCGGTATGTTTGCCGTTCAGTCCGTCAAAGAGGGCTACGTTACGGTTGCTATCGACCAGCGCGGCATGGGTGAAAGAAAGGCGAAAAACTCGCTTATCCGCCGTGTGAGCGTTGATCCCGCAAACGGAAATTGCTATTTTGAGGCAACGACGGCAATCGCCCTTGGAAGAACTATTATCGGCGAGAGATGCTGGGATATTTCAAGAACGATTGATTTGCTTGCGAATTTCCCCGAATGTGACCTTGAAAAAATCGTTATAACCGGAAACTCGGGCGGCGGCACAGCCTCCTATTACGCGGCTTGCTGTGACGAGAGAATTAAAATCTCCGTTCCCTCTTGCGCTTTCTGCACTTACGACGAGTCAATCCTTAAATACTACCATTGCTCTTGCAACTATATTCCCGCATCAATGAGATATTTTGATATGCAGGACCTTGCGTGCCTTATCGCTCCGAGAAGACTCTCGATAATTTCGGGAAAATACGACACGGGCTTTAAGATAGAGGGTGTAAGGCGCGGTTTTAACACCGTTGAAAAAATTTACGAAGCCGCAGGCGCCAAGGGTAACGCAAGTCTTACCGAAACTGAAACGGGACATTTTTGGAGTGTTGACGTCGTTTGGCCAAAAATAAAAAAAGAACTTGAAAAAATATAAGTAAGGTGTATAAGCTATGATGAAAGCCAGTGTGGTTTGTCACGATATACTCACAAAAAACATGCGCCCCGAACTTGCTTTTTCTGAAGAAATAAGCTATGGAAAGTGGCGCGACGAGGTAAAGGCAAAATTCCTCGAAAAGCTTGGCATGAAAAGAATTGAAGCAAACGCCTGTCCTTTAAAATACGAAATCGTTGAAGAAAAAAAGATGGACGGCTATCTTCAGCAAAGAATAGAATTTGAAAGCGAATACGGAGCTACCGTTTGCTTCTACCTTTTAACTCCCGACGGAATGGTGGATGGCGAAAAGCGCCCCGTAGTTATAACGCTGCAAGGACATGCTGAAAGCGGTGTGCACGCATCTATCGGTGACGCAATATGCCACGAAAGGCTCGACTATGACAGGGGACGCGGAATGTTTGCCGTTCAGTCCGTCAAGGAGGGCTACGTCACAGTTGCCATTGAGCAGCGCGGTATGGGCGAAAGGAAAGCTGTAAACACTCTCGTAAGGCGAGTAAGTTATCCTGATGATGAGCTTTGCTACTACGAAGCTATGACCGCGATAACGCTCGGAAGAACTCTCATCGGCGAAAGATGTTGGGATACGTCTAAAACAATAGATCTTCTTGAAAACTTCTCGCAGTGCGACCTTAATAAAATCGTTATAACCGGTAACTCCGGAGGTGGCACGGCTTCATATTACGCCGCATGCTACGACGATAGAATTAAGATCTCCGTTCCCTCCTGCGCCTTCTGCACTTACGATGAATCAATCCTTAAATTTTATCACTGCGCTTGTAATTACATACCCGAAGCTCTTGTATGGTTCGATATGCAGGACCTTGCGTGTCTTATAGCTCCGCGCCGCCTTGCAATTATAGCAGGTGAGCACGACACGGGCTTCAAGATTGCGGGCGTCAGACGTGGATACGAAACCGTTAAGAAAATTTACACGGCTGCGGGTGTTCCCGAAAATTGCAAACTTATCGTTACCGAAAAAGGACACTGGTGGTGCGAGGACGTAGTCTGGCCGCTTATCAAGGAAGAGCTTGCAAAACTGTAATCAATACCGCGCACACTAACTTTAAAATAACAAAAAGCGAGAATGTTCAAGCCGAACATTCTCGCTTTTTTAAGACGAATCGTGTCTTTTATTTCAGTTTTCTCTTTTTATGCCGAGCCAACAAAAAAGCTCGCCTTTTAGCGCGCTTGGCGCTTGTAACGGAATTTGCTGCGTGGGGTTAAATCAGTAGAAAACGTTTCGTGAATACGACGGAAAACTCTTTTCTCCGCGCAACGCAATATACCGCCGGGGGCGGTATGCGAACCCGATTCTGCCACGCTTCGCTCGCAGAGTAGGTTCGGCCGTGAGAATGCATAGTAAAAGAGCCTACCACGAGGGCAGGCTCTTTTACTATGGCACCCGCAACGGGAATCGAACCCATAACTAACCCTTAGGAGGGGTTTATTATATCCATTTAACTATGCAGGCGTATTCAGTTTTAAGGGATTCTTGTTCGGGTGCGCAAATCTGCGCTTTGTAAGTTTAGGACACAAAACCACAAACGGTACGTAATATTTTAACATAAAGCTTTTGAAAAGTCAAGGCGAGTTTGGGATTTGCAAAGATTTTCAAATCAGTATTTTTTCACGCGTGTAAATTATGGAAAAGCCTTGACTATCCACGGCAAAAATTGTATAATGACTTTAGCAAATTTCTTTAGCTAAAAACAAGTAGGTGACAAAATGAAATTAAGCCAAGGAAACATTTTTAATCTTAAGCGCGGCGAGATAAAAGTTTTTTACGGAGAAATAACACTCGACCACGATGATACGATAAGAGCTTGGATAGAGTGCCCCGGCAAAGCCGAGTGCATAAGCGTCGAGGGACAAAACTATCTTGGCGAGTGGTTTGATAAGCTTGATAAATGCGCAAAAGCGAACGTTCCGAAAAGGCTCTGGTTTTACGTTAAAGCGCCCGATGCGGCGGGAAAATATAACGGCACGATAAGAGTAACGAATACAGCGCGCAAGACTTTTGCTCAGCTCACGATAGAGCTGAACGTTTCGGACGAAGTTTTCGAGGGGGATAACTTTGCAAATCCCGAAGACTTAAGCCGTCTTTTCTGGCTCAATTCAAGGCTCGCGCAAAACTCTGACGTGCCGAAGCCTTACGTTCCGCTCACCTTTGAAAATAACACCGTTAAATTTCTCGGCCGTGAAATAGAGCTTGACGAGTTCGGTTTTCCGAAGAAAATCACATCGCATTTTGACGAAAAAATCGCAATTTCCGAAAATTCGTACGAAGTACTTTCCGAAAAAATAAAATTCACCGTAGGCGACGAAAGCTTTAAAATAATTTCGTCAGGCGCTGCTTGCGAAGATGACATTCTCGCATTTTCTTCTGTCAGCGAAAGTGAAAACTTCATGATGAAAATCCGCGCAAAAATAGAGTTTGACGGTTTTTGCGACTATAAGATAGCGCTTATCGCGAAGCGCGACGCAAAGCTTTCGAATATAAATCTTTGTTTACCTATAAGCGAATATTCAAGCAAATATTTTATGGGACTCGGACACGAGGGCGGAAACTTTGAAAAGTCACTTGACTTCAAGTGGGACGTGGACAAACACCAGGATAGTTTCTGGATTGGAAGCGCAAATGCCGGTATCCGTGTTAAATTTAAGGACCAAAACTACAAAAAGCCGCTCACCGATGCGCTTTATAAATTCAAGCCCCTCGCTGTGCCGAAATCGTGGGACAACTCGGGACGCGGAGGAATTCGCTATGAGGGCGGCAAATTTATCGCATATTCAGGTGAATGCGAGCTTGCCTACGGCAAAAAGCTCGAATTCAATTTCGACCTTATCGTAACTCCCTTAAAGCCCATCGTGAAAAACGAGAAGAACAAGAGCATGGTTTTATCCGATTACTCGCTTTGCGCTTTTCCGAAAAGCGCTCCCGAATTTGAACCGTTTAAGGATTTTGATACGGAGCTTATCGAATTACACGAGGAAAGCGCCGCATGCAACGGTGAATCAAGAATTTGCAACTATTTCACGGAAGACGTAAACCGCCTCGCAAACAATTCCGAATTTTATGGAATCAAGCTTCACGGCGCGGAAATCGACCGAAATACGATGAAGCGCATAAGACGCGTGCTTGATAAGCGCGAGGGCGCGGAAATTGAGCTTTCCCTCGACAAGCAATTCACCGAGGACAGAGGTTTTGCGAATACTTTTTGCGTTTACGCCGAGCTTCTCCCCTACGTCAACGCGCTTAAAATCAAGGACGAAACCGAAAAGCCATACGAATACCGCCTTGTAGAACTCAGCGGAATTCCTTTCGGAACGGTAAGCGAAGGATTTGAAGAATTTTGAGTAAAATTTAATATTAAAAAAAGCTACGGCGCGGAATCAAATCCGCGCCGTTTTGATTTATTTTTTCATTTTAAGCTTTTTAATTTTGGCTTTCATTCCGTCAAAATCACGTTTAAAATTCTTTCTGTCCGCTATTGCAAAAACAATGAATGAAACAATGCTTATTCCGAGATAGAACGGAATCATATACCAAAGAACCGGTACGAGCCTTCCTCCGTTTTTACCGAGAAGAAAATCCGGCGTGAAAACGTCAACTATATCAAGAACGAAAGAAAATCCCTCGGGTGGACCGAATGACCATATCGGGTTCGCCGTTGCCAAGCTTTCATAAAGATTTTCTGCGCTGAGCGTGCCGAAAATTCCAAGCTTTATTGCGATAACGTCGTTAAGAAGTATTATTCCGATTCCCGCAAAAAAGGCTAAGCCGACAAAGGGGAAACGACGCCACGACGGCTTGTGATGACCGAAAAGGAGCGGCAAAACAGAGCTCAGAAGAAGAACTGCGTGGCAGAAGAAAAATCTGAAAAACTCCCAGGTGAAAGCGTCCTCACCCACGTTCCAATAAGGAATAAGAAGCGCGACGATTCCCGCCGAAGTTCCGATATAATAAACGAAATCACGAAGAGGGGCAAGCTTTATAAAATGAGCGAATGGCGAGAGAAGTATGAGAAGCGCGCACATATTGTAAGCCGTGCATATCGCATCAAAGCCGCCGCTATACATGGGATAGATTTCAAGCTTGAAAATGTGCTGTATAACGTTTATCACAACGAGAGAAAGCACCGCAATTCTCTGCGCAAAGAAGCTTTTTCTTCTGAAAATAAAATAAAAGCCGAGCACGAGCGCAAGCGCTATGGCAAGATAGATAAGGTGCGCCGGCGAAAAATAATTTATCTTCATCTTTCCCTCCCGTTAGATTCTTTTGTTATTATATTTTATCATATCGTCGCTTAAAATTGTGAATAAATTGTAAATTATGATACGGTTTTAACATTTTATTTAAAAATGTATAGAAAATTTATTTTAATTATGATATAATTACGGATGCGGTACGCGCGAAAGGCGGTTTTACTGCTTTTTTGTTGCGCAAATCTATATCAAAAGTTCCAAGCACCGCATTAAATCGAAAATAAAAAAAGAATTTTATATTTGGAGGAAAAAACAAAATGAGCAAGAAGTATGTTTATCTCTTCTCAGAAGGTAACAGAGACATGCGTAATCTCCTCGGCGGTAAGGGTGCAAACCTCGCTGAAATGACGCACATTGGTCTTCCCGTTCCCCAGGGCTTCACTATTTCTACCGAAGCTTGCACACAGTACTATGAGGATGGAAAGCAGATCAACGATTCCATAATGGCTGAAATTATGGAAAACATCGAAAAGATGGAGAAGATCACCGGCAAAAAGTTCGGCGACCTTGAAAATCCTCTTCTCGTTTCGGTTCGTTCAGGCGCGAGAGCTTCAATGCCCGGCATGATGGACACCATTCTTAACCTCGGTCTTAACGAAGAGGTTGTTGAAGTTATGGCTAAGAAGAGCGGCAACGCAAGATGGGCTTACGACTGCTACAGAAGATTCATTCAGATGTATTCAGACGTAGTTATGGAAGTTGGTAAGAAGT
>JAZRGJ010000054.1:0-2516 GCA_045644125.1 Eubacteriales bacterium
AAAGGACGAGATTTTTCTCGTCCTTTTTGTATATTCGCCATTCTCGGCTCTTTTAAGTGCGGGACTTCGTTGCCGTAAAGTAGACTATCTGGCGCTTTTTGCCAATCTCGTTTATAAGGGCTATGGCAGAGGCGAGCTTGTCGTCGTCAAAATAGGCAAACGGGTCGTCGAGCATAATGAATGGAAGCTCGTTTTCGTAAAGCGAGTCGGAAAACGAGAGTCGCAATGCAAAATCGTAGAGCTGGCGAGTGCCCTTGCTGAATGAGTCCTTGATTCTCGTCTGTCCTCCGTCCGTTTTCGTAATCGCAAAAGAGGTATCGATTCCGAACTTGCCAAGGCTTTTCGACACGATTTCAACGTAATTTGAGAAAGCCTCGCGGGTTTTGCCGAGATATTTGACGGTAAGAGAGTCCTTTGCGGCTTCAAGGTAAGATTTCGTTTTCTTTATAATTTCGTATTTATATTTTGCGTTCTTTTCGGATTCCGTTAAAATTTCAAGAGAAGCGTATATTTCGTCAAGCTCTTCGAGCGCCTTTTCGTCAATCGAAAAGGTGTTTTTGAGTAAAGATAGCTCGCGCTCCTTTGATATAAGCGCATCGGAAGCTCGCTCGCGCGGTATTTCACAGCTCTCGTTAATTTCGGAGAGCTTGAATTTTTCCATAAGCTCGCGGCATTCCTTATCGAGCCTTTCGAAGCCTTGGGAAAAGAATGAAAAGCTGTCGATTTTTGCGGCAAGCTCAACTGAGGGATATTCGTTTATTATCGGATACGCCGAAGCGATGGCGCGATAGCTCTCGTAAAGCTCGTTATATCTTTCATTCACACTTTTGAGAGAAATGAGAACGCTCTCTTTTTCTTTCGCTCTGCGCTTGAATTCGGAGATTGCAAAATCAAATCCTGCGTCTTGAAGACCGAATCCGTTAATAAATGAAGCGAGCTTTTTTTCGCTCTCTTCCGTCTCGCTTGCTAAAGCGGCAAGCTTTTCGTCAAGCGCCGAGCTTTCGTTTCTTCTTGATTTTATGAAAGCCGTAACGATAAAAGCTGCGCCGAAAACGGAAACGAAAGCTAAGGGAAGAGAGATGAGGGCAAGCGCTGCGCCTATAACGAAAAGAGATATGCCGATTGCATATAAAAGCTTGATTTTCTTGCTTCTGCTGGCACCCGTGTTAATTTTTTCTTCCTCAAGAATACCGAGCTTTTCTTTGTTGTCACGGATTTTCAAAGAAAGATGCGCCGCCCGATCAATCTCTTCTTCCAAGGGCGCGGGAGGGGATAGGGAAAGCTTCGTCTCCAGCTCTTCTCGGTCACGCTTAAGCTTTGATAGCTCGTCTTTCAGCGCGTTTGCTCTGTATAAAGTTTCCTTTTCGGGAATCTTTCCGCCAAAGAACTCAAGTATTTTTTCAGCTCGAGCGGCATAGTCGTCTTTTTCGCCGAGCTTTCTTTCATATTCTTTTAAGCGATCTTGCTTTAGCGCGTTTTGCTTTTCGGTTTCCATTTCCTTTTCGGCTAAAGCCTTCAAGCGCTTGATTTCGTTCTCTTTTTCTAAGATTTCTTTTGCGTCGTTTTCGTGCTTCGATTCGAGTAGCAAAAGCTCCGCTTTTCTGTATTCCAGCTCGTTTATCTTGTTCGCAATTTCGGAAATTGCGCCGTTTCCGCCTTGCTTGTGGTAATATTTTCTCTCTTCTTCAAGAAGCTTAGTTGCGCTGTCAAGCTCAGTCATATCAAAGGCAACGCCCGTTAAGCGCGAAAGCTTTGCCGAAACGGAGTTGTTGACTTTTTTCTCGTCAATCTCTCTTTCGGAGAGGAAAACCGTTCTTTCAAATCCATCTCGGTCTATTCCGAGCAAAATATCACCCGGAGTGCTTTCTGCAAATATATCGGTCAAGCTCTCGGTTTCAAGGTCGTAAACCCTGACTTCGTCAAGAGATGCCTTTTTGAAAAAGCTTCTTTCGATTCGGTATTGTTTTCCGCCGCTCGATATGGTTAGCGAGCCGCCCCAAGCGCCGCCTTGCCAAGGCTCGTATTTTTTTCTGTCATTCTCATAAAGGCCGGGGCGCTTCGTGTCCTCAAGTCCGTAGAGCATTGATTTTATGAAAGCGGAGAGCGTGCTTTTGCCGAATCCGTTTTCTTTTTGTATAACGTTAAGGCCGTCGCTGAAATTGTAAGAAAAGTCGGAGAGCTTGCCGAAATTTTTAACGTAACATTCAATTAATTTCATATCGCACCTCTCATATACTTTCGCCCATAAGAGCGGAGATTCCCATTGAAATAATATCGTCTTTTTCCCTGTCGGAAAGATTTTCGTCAAGAAGAACGAGCCTTATGAATTCGCCCTTTAATGACTTGTCCTTCGCATAATCGTCAGCGCAAACGGAAAGGCGTGAGTTGTCCTTGATTTCAAAATAGTAAAAAGCCTCTCCGAGTCGCTTTTCGGCATAGCTTATGTCAAACTTCACCTCGGGGGAGCGTGAGCCGACAAGAGTCGCGCGCAAAATGTCGGATGATGGGATATCGTG
>JAZRGJ010000055.1:0-2711 GCA_045644125.1 Eubacteriales bacterium
ATGCTCATGCCGCTTTACGTTAAATCCTCACCTACGGTTCTTGCGGAGCTTTTATCGGGCGAGCGCTCTCCCGAGGGAAGACTTGCTTACACGATGTACGCAGGCAGCGAGGGAGCTTTCAACAAGAGAACGCTTTACAAAGAAAAATACGGCTTGAAATCCGGCCCGTTCGTAGGATACAGATATTACACGACGGCAAATCTTTCCGTCGGATACCCCTTTGGCTACGGACTCAGCTATTCGAGCTTCAGATATTCTAATATTAAGGTAATCGGAGATACGGTGCAATTCATTCTTCACAACACGGGCTCCGAGGACGCAACCGAAACCGTTCAGCTTTACGTAGGGCACGAAGCAAGCGCCGTCGTAAGACCGAAATACGAGCTTTCGGCATTTGAAAAAATAACGCTCAAAAAGGGCGAGCGCCGAGCAGTCAGCTTAAAGCTTGACATTCCCACCGTTTATCAGGACGGAGAATATCTTACCGAGAGCGGAAAATACATAATCTCGGTGGGCGCAAGCTCGACGGATATAAGACTCACGGCAGAAATTTACAAAAAGGGATCAGAACTAAAACCTGACGGACACAAAATCAGGGATTACATCCAATCCGTAAGCAACGTTACGGAGGACAATTTCACATTGGAGGCAAAATACGGCTTTATGAAAAGATCAATTAAAAATCTGGTTTTCGGTATCGTAGCGCTTTTGCTCGCCGCAAGCCTTGCAATATTTAACGCGGTTGCCGGAATGGGCTCGCTCTTCCTCGGCTTGATGGCGGGAATTATCGCCGTTTGCGCAATCGTATTCTTCGTTAACGATTTCGTTGAAAAGAACAAGCTTTACGAAGAGGAAAGAAAGAGAATAAAAGAGCTTAACAAAAACCATTTCAGCGGCGCAGAGGAGCTTCCGATGCTCTCTTCCGATTTGATATTCAAAGAGGAGTTTGACCACGTTGAAACAAGCTCTGCCGAAGCCGTAGTTGAAAGCGACGACTCGCTCGACGAGCTTTTACGCCAGTACGTTGAGCCCGATTTCAAGATAGCAAACGCTATTCAGGACTTCGAAGTTATCGCTCGCGACAGAGGAATCAAGCTTGCCCCCGGCGTTGCGGAAAGCTTTATAAGCTCGCTTGCGACCTCGAATCTTATCATAACCGACGGACTTTCATCCGAGGACTTCAACACCTTCGTTATGCTTGCGTCGGAATTCTTCGGCACGGGCACTTACGTTGACAAAGTAGAGCTCGGCGAGGCTGCGGGCGACATGTTCTTCACCGCAGACGAATACGGAAATTCAATGAAACGCCCGACGCTTCTCGCAATTGACGAGGCGTCACTTGAAAAAGATAGAATCTTTATCGCAGCCGTTGACGGACTTGACGTGCAAGGCCTTAAGGAATATATAAAGCCCTTCTTGGCTTACGTAAGCTCGCCCCGTGAGGAAAACGAAATAATCGTATATAACGAAGTCGGCGCAAACGTTGGATATTCAATCTCCAAAAACTTGAAAATCATCGTAAGACTTTCCGACCTCGTTTCAGTTGATATGCTTCCCACCTCAACTCTTCAGAATGCGGCTTATAACGTTATTTCTTTCGTAAGGTCGCCGCTTCCCGAGGAAAGCTCGCTCCACCACGGCTGCAACAGATACCAGCTTGACTACATTGCAGACAAGGAAGGCCGCGCTCACCGCATTTCCGAGGAAAACTACAAAAAGATTGATAAGCTTGAAAAATATGCGTCGCAGTGCTCCGATTTCAGAATCGGCAACAAGCAGATGATAGCGTTTGAAAGGCAGACCTGCCTTCTCATTTCCGCAAACGGAGAAATTGCGGAAGCGCTCGATACCACGGTTGCGACGAGAATTCTTCCGTCGGTTGCTTCTGCGGTAAGAGATAATCTCAAGGAAGACGACGCTTCGCTCAAGGATACGCTTGAATTCGTTTACGGAGAAGAAAATATGCCCGCTTGCGCAGCGTTTATCTCGATGCAGCAGGAAGCGAAGGTGAGAATTGCAAATGCGGAAGCTCGCCTTGCGGAAAGCCTTGCCGAGAAAGAGGCAAGCGCCGAAAAGCCCGCCGAAGAAAGCGGCGCGGAAGATAGCGCAAAGGACGCTCCCGTTGAAAATTCCGACGTGACGGTCGAAGAAAATTTCGCTCCGACGGAAGATGCGGAAAGCGAAGAGGCTGCGGCTGAAGCAGAAGTTGAAGAAGCTGAAGCGGAAGTTGAAGAAGCTGAAGCGGAAGTTAAAGAAACCGAAGCGGAAGTTAAAGAAACCGAAGCGGAAGTTAAAGAAAAAGCGCCGACAAGCGCTTTCGGCGAAATAACCGTTGAGGGTTAACGCACTGAAACCACGAAAAGAAGAAACAAAACAACCAAGCTACACAAGGGGTATCAACCTATGTTGAACGTTTATTTTAACGCTCTGGCGGCGCTTCCCGATTTTATGACGTCGCCCAAAGCGATTCTCTTATACATAATCGTGCTTCTCGCGGCGATAGTTTTTATCGTGATAGCGGTAATGCTCAGAGAAGCTTCCGAAAAGCCGACTAAATTCAATCTTGACGGTCTTATTGCGGCGGGCAGCAAAGCGGGCGGCGAAGAAAAGGACGAAAAAATGCCGGGCGAGCGTTTCTGCATGCTCAGCGAAATAGAGCGCAAAAAGCAGTCGTATATGCGCCCCGGCTACGACAAGAATCTCACTCTTGA
>JAZRGJ010000056.1:0-3664 GCA_045644125.1 Eubacteriales bacterium
AGAAAATAAAGTACGAGGCGGTGAAAACCGATGCTAAAACGCCTCTTTGGGCGCTCACGGGAAAAGAGCTTAAAAAGTTCTTCACCTCGTCAATTTATATGCTCAACTCGGGAATCGGTCTTATATTCACCGTGGCAATAGCAGTTGTGGCGCTTATCAATGAATCGATGCTCAGAGATATTGCGTTAACGCTTTTCGGAAACGTCGATTATTTAGCCCCGGCGCTTGCGGTAGCGCTCGTACTTTTCTCTTCAATGAATATGATGTCCTCCTCGGCTCTCTCTCTTGAAGGAAAAAATCTTTGGATAATAAAAACCGTGCCCGTTGGCGAAAGTACCGTGCTTTTATCTAAGGTATTGCCTCAAATTATAGTCAGCACCCCACCCGTGTTAATTTCTTCGGTACTAATGATAATAGTTTCAGGCTCATCGCCTTTGTATTGGCCCTTCATTATATTAACCCCGTTCTTTGCTAACGTGTGCTTTGCGCTCCTCGGCCTTTGCTTTAACGTATTGGCTCCGAAGTTTGATTTTGATAACGAGGCGCAGCCTATAAAGCAAAGTCTTGCAACCTTTTTAACTATGATAACGCAGTTCGTCGCATCAATTCTCGCAGGCGCTTTGACGGTATTTCTCTTAATAAGAGGACTTCCTCTTCTCTCTGCGGCGCTCACTCTTCTTTTATTCATCGTATTCACTGTTGTTTGCGCTATCATTCTGTTTATTCCTTGTAAACAAAAGTATACAAAAATGTAATTTTGTTTCTCCTTTTGCGGCATAATAAGCTAAAAAACAAAAGGAGAAATAATGAGGAAAAGAAGCTTTCTTTTTCCGCTTTCGCTGTCTTTTTTCTTGCTTTCTTTACTTTTTCTTGTCGCATCAAGGAAAAGCGCAAGCTTTGCGGGCTTTATAAATTCTTCCTTTGGCGCTACTCTGCGCAGCTCCTTGCTCTTTATATCAAACGGAGTTCCGTTTTCTCTTTTTGAGCTTTTAATCGTATTGACGCCCGCATTTATGTTTCTTTCGTTTTTCTTTTTAAAAAGCAAAAATAAAGTTATCTTGCGGCGCCGTTTTCTCGCTTTCATTTCCGTATTTCTTTTCATTTTTTCGCTATTTATAAACACGCTTTTGATAGGATACGGAGTTGATACCGTGAAGCCGCAAGAGGAGGTAACGGAAAACGAGCTCTATTCTTCGCTTACCTATCTTTCCCAAAAGGCAAATTCGATTGAAAAGCCTGAGTATCCCTCGGTAAGCCGCCTCTCCGAAAAGCTTTTTTTAGCATATCAGGGCTGTGAATTTCCCGAGCTTTCCGTAACTCTCTCAGCTCCTAAAATCAAAAAAATAAAAAACGCCCGACTTGCGTCAAGGCTTGGAATTTTAGGCAATTACGGTTTTTTAACCTCGGAAATATCTCTTAATTTTTCAGCTCCAAGCTACACGCTTCCTTTTTCGGCGGCGCATGAAATGGCGCACCTTTTCGGAATTTCGGGAGAGGCGGAGGCAAGCTTCTTCGCTTATATCGCTTCAATCAGGACCGGTGACGCGGCAATTATGTATTCCGCGTATCTTACTGCATTTGAATACGTGAGCGCAGAGCTTTTATACGATAATAGGGAGCTTTATTTCAAAGCGTTTTCATCTCTTTCCGAAAGCTGTAAAAACGACGTAAATCAATATAAAGCTTTTTACGCAAGCAACAACTCAAAGATTACCGATAGCTCCAACAGCGTTAATGAAGCCTTGCTTGATGCGCTTGATAAAAACGGCGAATCGAGCTACGGAGCGTTTACCGATCTTTTGGTATCGTATTTCATTTCAAACGGCATTTTGTAACTAAAATGCTCACCCCGAATAAAATGAGAAAAAAGACTTTTCGGGGTGCGTATGAGTAGCTTTGTCGTTACAGGGGGCAAAAGCCTTTCGGGCGAAATTTCTGTCAGCGGTTCTAAAAATGCCGCTTTACCGTTAATATTTTCCACTATAGCAATAAACGGAGTATCAACGATTTTTGACGTTCCCGATATAAGCGACGTCGAGGTCGCTATTCGTATACTTGAAGACTACGGCGCGGAAGTAACGAGATGCGGCAAAACCCTCGTTATAGACACGAGATATTTAAGCTATTGCGAGCCGAGCGCGGAGCTCGTTGGAAAAATCAGGGCGTCGACTTATCTTCTCGGCGCAAGCCTGGCTAGGTTTTCACGTGCGAAAATATATAATTTCGGCGGTTGCAATTTTTGTGACCGACCGATAGATATGCACGTTTACGCAATTGAAGCTTTGGGCGGAAAGCGCGTAGGTGACGACTTGTTTGCGGAAAAGCTCGTCGGTGGCGACGTGTTTTTTGAAAAAGCGTCCGTCGGAGCAACGATAAATGCGCTTATTATGGCAAGCGCCGCCGAGGGCGTGAGTCGGATTTTCGGTTATGCGCGTGAGCCTCACGTTTTAGCTCTCGTGAAGTTTCTTCGTTCGGCGGGAGTCAAGATTCTATCTTGCGGCGCTTACCTTGAAATCACCGGCGCAAAAGCCTTTTCGGGTAGAACTAAGCTTATCCCCGATATGATCGAAGCGGGGACTTATATCATTCTCAGCCTTTTGACAGACTCGGCATTGCTTATAAAAGGCGCTGACGCAGGGCACTTAACGGCGCTTCTCACAACCCTTGCTCATGCGGGGGCGCATTTTAAAATAGACGAAAAGGGAATTTTACCTTACGGCAAGATAACTCGGCCGATTAAAATTGAAACTTCGCCCTTTCCCGGCTTTCCTACCGATCTTCAGCCGCAAAGCGCGCCGCTTCTTGCCGCATTTTTCGGCGGTGAAATAACGGAGTCCGTATGGCAAAACCGCTTTGGTTATCTTTTTGAGTTGGAGAAGCTCGGCTTGGAATTTGAAATAAGCGAAAATTGCGCAAAAATCTCAAAATCACTCCTGAAAAGCGGAGTAACGCACGCTCCGGATTTGCGTGGCGGCGCGGCGCTTTTGCTGGCGGCGCTTTATGCGTCGGGGAAGAGTGAAATAAAAAACGCGGAAATAATTTTCCGCGGTTATGAAAATTTAGAGGAAAAACTTGGCTCCTTAGGAGCAGAAATAGAAAGGATTTAATATGAAAAGAATTTTAACAGTACAGGACATATCCTGCGTCGGAAGATGCTCTTTAACGGTTGCTCTGCCGATAATTTCGGCGGCAGGTGTTGAAGCCGGCGTTTTGCCTACCTCGGTGCTTTCAACGCACACGGCTTTTCCGAAATTCACGTTTAAAGATCTTACGGATGAAATTGAACCCATATGCGACGTTTTTGAAGAGCTTAATATCGATTTCGACGCTATTTACACAGGCTACCTCGGCTCTTTCCGTCAGCTTGAGCTTATGAGAAAAACGTTTGAAAGATTCGGCAAAGACAGCTTCGTTATGATAGATCCCGTAATGGCGGATAACGGCGTTCTTTACAAGGGATTTACGGAAGAGTTTGCAAAGGAAATGGCAAAGCTCACGTCTTTGGCCGACCTTATCGTTCCCAATCTCACCGAGGCTTCATTCATGCTCGACGTTCCGTATAACCCGAACTATGACGAGGAATACATAAAGGATATACTTAAAAAGCTTACGGGCCTCGGTCCTCGCATGGCGGCGCTTACCGGCGTGAGCTTTGAGGATGATA
>JAZRGJ010000057.1:0-3920 GCA_045644125.1 Eubacteriales bacterium
CCTTGCTCTCAAGATACGATTTATAAGTATCGCAATTAAGGCGAATATTTCCGTTATCGGTTTTCAAAAACATCTCAACTCTTTCGGATACCGTATCGGTATAAAAATCGTAATCTCTGTAAAACGTTGCAAGCTCTTCAAGCGTGGTAGTGAAAATTATTCTCACTTTTCCATCACCAACAAGATAAATTGCATTGCACAAAAATCCGCGCGATTTTCCCAAGCCAACGTCAATCACACGAAAACGAGCTCTTTCGGGCTGCGAGGGAGAAAAAACAGAAAGGCATATTTTTCCTATTGATTCTCCGTACTGTCGCCTGACCCCTGTCATATAGGAAACGAACACCAAACCGTTTTCCTTGTCGTACACAGCAGCACTTGCTGATGCAGACGTTTGCGAAAGCGCGTCGTTTATCTGCACCATATCCATTCCGTAATTCATAGTATGCTACGCCTCATTATTTCAAGTTTTTTACTTACAAAAAAGCTCGTTAATTTCAGTAATAGTTTTTCTGACAAGAAGATTTCCTGCCTCGTGGCCTGCCATTCCGCTTCCGATAAAGGCGCTGTAGTGGCTGCCTTTTTCCGCTTTTTCGGTAGGAAGATAGTTAAAGCTTCCGCAAGCAAGCTGAATTAAAAACGTTTGCTTTGCAAGGCTACGCGCTCTTATCTGGTTGCCGTAATTCAAGAAAAGCTCGAAAGGATTCGTCGCAAACGCTATATCGCCAAGGCGAAGCACGTGCATTTCAATCGTAAACATATCCATTGTTTGCTGAAGCCAATATCTGCCTACGTTTCCGGAGTGAATCTGAAGTCTTGCATTGTCTGCGTAGTTTATATTTCCGGTCACTTTTTCAGCAAAACTCTTTATTACGGCGAGCGAAGCTTCGTATTCCTTGGGCGTTACACGGCGCAATGGCAAATCAAGCTTTATCGTTTTATGAACGATAGGAGCTTCGCTTACATAATCCTCAACCTCGTCCAGAGCCCAGAACACCTCGTTGGCAATTCTCTTCGCGGCCTTTTCGCAGCCCTTTATATCAAACATAGAAGGATCTGCCTTGCGAGGAAGAATTACCTCTCGCTCTATATTGGGGTCCTTAAGCTCAATTTCGGCATCTACCCAACGTATCATATCACGGGGACACATATCTCCTGCGGGGGAAATAAGACCGAGAAGATTTACGTCGTTTCCGTATTTCTCGCGGATTATTCTCTTCAGCTTGCCCATATAGTCGGAGGAAATGAAGTTCTGATGCTCAAGCACCTGTGCAGGACACGCAACGTTTGCAACTACGCCCGTAAGCTTTTTGTCAAGGTCGTACGTGAAAAGGAGCTCTATGCCGCTGTCGTTGCCCGATTCAAGCTCGGTGAAGTTTGCGCTGTTGGTATCTCCCCACATTTTTGCGCTTCCGTCATCGTAACAAACACGACGGCACATACCGACGGCGGCTCTTCCGAAGCCAGTTGCATAACAGCCCTCTTTGCGATTTTCCCAAGCGGAAAGAGCTGCTTTCGCAATTCTTTCAACGAGGAATACTCTCGCTTCCTCGCCGCCGAAAATAGTCGGATCTTTGTCGTCAACTATGGATTTGTATCCGCATCCTTCGGGGAGCATTTTTTCAAGCACGTCTCTTACCTTGGTGAGAATATCAGTGCGACTTGCGTAACCGAATGACGTATGAGTATGTATTGCATTAATTATAAGTTTCTCTTTTGGAAAGCTGTCGGGAAGCACTTTTCTTACCGCTTCGAGTAAGCTATGAGGCGCGTTACCTAAATCACAAGACACGAAAACGACGGAGTCCTCGCCAGATTCTATTGCCAAAGCCGTTACGGATATCGGCGTTTCAACAACGTCGCTTATTCTCTCGTAAAACTGGCCTACGAGATTTACTTTTCTGCCTTCGGGAACGATGCTTACCTCGCTCCAACCTATCTTAATGTTGCTCATTTTACTATCTCCTTAAATAACTTCAATTCCAAGAATATCGCAAAGATTTTTGATAAGCTCGCGGTTATCGCCGTATGAAATTATGTAGTGCTGGCACATTACCTTTTCTGCAAACTCTTGAACGTTATCAAGAAGAATTTCAAGTCCGGGGAGCTGGGGCGCGGGCTGAGTCCAACCGGCTTCCTCCCACTTGCGAGGAGTAATACCCTCGCCATTTACCATATGCATATAGTATTTTCCGTCAGCATAGGTAAGACGGCACATTGTAATTTCACCGGGGCGCACCTTGCTTACGTTAAGTATACCCTCGGAAAGTTCACCGAATGCCGCAGGCATTACAGTTACCTCGCCAAGCGCCGCCTCCGCGGGAATATAGTCGGGAACTCCCGCAAGAACTCTGTCGGTAAAGAACTCGTAAAATTCAAGATAGAAAGCGCACTGTCCTGTAAGATATTTAACCATAAGCTGAGTTACAGAGCCTAAAGAGTCGTTTTCGGGAACGGTGCAAAGCCCGTCTTCATCCGCAAGAAGCATAAATATGGGCGCAGGAGGGAAGCCGAGGAGCTTTTTCATTCCGTCAACGTCTTTAAGCGAAATTGCGTCGTATCCTCTTTCCTTTGCCAAGGCGCTTACCGCAAGGTAATATCCCGCCGCCTTTTTCATGCTCTCTTCGTTTGCCTTTTTAAGAAAATGCCACTTGGACATTGCCTTGTCAATAACCGCCTGCTTTTCAGCGTCGGTAATTTTTTCGTATCTCTGCTGCATTTCAAGCATTTCGAAGGATTCGATTTCGGGGCCCACGACCTTTTTAAGAGAGGGGCCGTCTGCCTGAGTGCCGTAAAGATTCATATCACGGTATCCCGCCATGCCCGCTCTGGCGTGGCGAAGACGAGATGCGGCAGATGCGGCAACGCAATATTCCTTTACCTTTTTCGTGTTTGAAGGAAGACCTATAATATCGTAAACGTACTTAAATCTATAACCGAGATCACGGAACGTTTTGCGAATAGCCGTTGTGCCTGCCTGGTCGGCGGTAGTTACAAGGCGGTCGCACTCTATCCAGCCGCAAAGCCCCCAAAGAACCATGGGCTTATTGCGAAAATGCTCAGTAACTTTAACTACTGCGTGAGTAGGAATCCAACCTGCGATGCAAACGACGAGCGCATCAAACGACGCGCCCTCAAGCGTCGCAACAGCCTTTTTGATGTCCTTTTCCTCATAGTCGTCGGTAACGGGAAATACACTGACAAGATCAAGTCCCTCTTTTTTCAAGGACTCTTCTGCGTTTTTACATTTTTTGATAATTATATCGGCAGGGGTGTTTACTTCACCGAAGCCAACGAAAGCAATTTTTGACATATTCAATACTCCCGGCTTTTATTTGTAGCTTAATTTTAGCATATTTGCTTTAACTTTTTTTATCTTTATCCGGCAAAAAATATTCAATTTTTGTCATATTCGTGGAAATAATCGCCAATTTAAGTGCAAAAAACAAATAAAATAATCATTTTTTATCAAATCGCAATTGACTTTCGGCACAGCTTGCATTATAATACTTCTAAGACCTAACACGAGGTGTTTTATGTTCAACCGAAATTTAACCGTCCCCGATATAACGAGCTTCAGCGCCACGTTTTACGGCAACGTGAACAATTTTTCGTATGCAAAAAAGGAATGGAAGCCGCATATAAACGACGCTCTTGAGATATACGCGCTTATTGAGGGCGACGTTTCTTTTGCCGTTGAGGGCTCGCACTACGACCTTTCCCCGGGCGACGTTATAATAACCAAGCCAAACGAAATCCACAGCTGCATTCTCAATTCAAACTCCCTACACAAGCACATGTGCTTTTGGTTTGACACGTCAAATTCGTTCATCTTCGAGCCTTTTTTAAAGCACGAGCTGGGGCAAAATAATCTTATACGTCCCGACGAAGAATCAAAAAAGAAGTCGGAGGCCAAGCGG
>JAZRGJ010000058.1:0-2937 GCA_045644125.1 Eubacteriales bacterium
ATATTGAAAAAAACGAGGTGTCTATGAAAAATTCAATAGAAATTGAACGTAAATATATTATAGAAATGCCGAAAAGAGAAGAGCTTTTATCTGTATTCGGCGCTAAAAGCTCGTCGATTTTGCAGATATATCTTTCCGCCCCTCTGGGCGTTACGAGAAGAATCAGAAGCCGTAAATACGAAAGCGGCGCTCGGTATTTTGAAACCGTTAAAAAAAGGATAGACAAAATTTCCGCATATGAGGACGAAAAAGAAATAAGCGAGGCGGAATTTTTTGAGAAATCGAAGGAAATAAAAGCGGGAAGCTCCCCTATAAAAAAGGAGCGCATCACTTTCCCTTTTAACGGTAAGACCGTTGAAATCGATATTTATCCAAATTGGAAAAATACTGCTATAATGGAAATAGAGCTTGATTCCCGTGATGAAGAGGTAAAGCTTCCCGACTTCATTAAAATTATAAAGGAAGTAAGCGGCGAAAAAGAATATTCAAACGCCGCAATGGCAGAGAAATTTCCTTGTGAACAACTGTGAAGAATAAATTAAAAAAATATTAACAAACTATTGAAATCTTATTAAGTATGTGTTATAATAATGTTACGTTTGATTTTAAAGCGTGAACTTTATTATTATATCTTCCGGTGGTGATTTCAATGAGCAATGATAGAATGTTAAAACTTTCAAAAATTCTTGTGATGACGTTTATGACCTTAACGTTTATAAACGTTTTGCTTCCCGACGCTTCCGTAGTTGGAATCTTAGTTCTAAACTCTTACGATATAAGGCCCGATCCTTTTGAAATGCTTATAAGGTGGTTAAATTTCACCTCGTTTGTGGTTTTGCCGATTGCCGTATATTTCAATAGAACGCTTTTCAAAAAGGTGGCAATATATCTTTGCCTCCCCGTATCAATTATTTATACTTGCATGATAGGAAAGTTTTTGCCCGCATTTATGGACGAGGTCGGCACCGGAATAGTAGATATACGTTATATGCCCGAGTTCATACAGAATTTTATGCATAACGGAATCTTCCGCGGAATTTTGTTTTTCGCAATGTGCTTATCCGGCATTGCAACTATCGTGCTTCTCTTTCTTCGTGACGTAAACGTTTGGAAATTCACGAAAAAGGAAATCGTTCCGTTTGTTTTGCTCTTTTTCGGCTCTATCATAACGGTTTTGCCGATATATGCGCTTGAAGGCATCTTCAATACCTTTACTCAGTTTATATTTAAGCCTTTCGGCCCTTTGCATATAGGATGGATCCTGATTCTTTTGATCGAGGGAACAGTATTCACACTCGTCTTTAAGAAAAGAAGCCTCGAGGATAGATACATACTCGTCCTTGTTCTTGCGCTCTCGCTCTTCCTTCAATATAACCAGCTTTTCTACACGCTCGGTGAGTTGACGTGTAAGAGAATGCCGTTCCAGCTTTGCAATATTGCGGCGTATTTGATTCTCGTTTCGATAATCAGTAAAAACAGAAGCTTGTTCTTGTTCAATATCTTGATCAACGTAGCGGGCGGACTTATAGCGCTTTTCGTTATGGATGCGGAAACGACAATGGGAATCTTTTCTAAAGGAAACGTCCACTATATCGTTGAGCACCACAACGTAATATTAACTCCCTTGCTCTGTCTTACTCTCGGCATATTTAAGCCGATCGAGAAAAAAGACTTCAAGAATTTTGCGCTCGGCTTTACGGGATATTATCTTTTCGTTTATATCCTGGGAACGATTTTCAATTCGATCTACCTTGCAGACACCGTGAAGAACAGTTATTTCTACTGCAATTATCTTTTCATGTTTGATCAGGAAACTGCGACAAGACTTCTTCCGTTTGCAGGAAAGCTTTTCAATTATAGATTAGATATAGGTCCGATAGTAACCTATCCCCTCGTTCAGTTCTTGATATATCTCGCTTTCTTCGCAATAGGAACGGGAATGTTCTTCCTCTTGAAATGGGCTGTTAAAAGCAAAGACGAGCTTCCCGAAATAAGATAAAATCAATATAAAAAATCCGCTAGCTTAAAAAACTAGCGGATTTTTATTGTCATTAAGATTTTTTCTGTTTGCCTTTAATTAAGTAATAAACGTTATAGAATGCAACTATGTAAAGAATGAAGAGAAGAACGACGACGAGGGGATATAAAATAGGGCTGCCGTTTACCATATTATAGAAAATATCGTAAGGAGTGCCGTCGCCGCGCATCAAGAACATATAGTTGTAATCTATTATTTTGTTCGTGGTGTAAGCAAGAACGCAAGTTACGAGCATTATTGAAAACGTGATTACGATATTTTTCTTTTTCATGCTCATAAGTCCTGAGAACATTATGTAAAGCGATGCAAAGCCGGAAATTGTGTGGGTTATGCCGGAAACGACGTTGTCAAGCGAAAGAACGGGGTAAGAACCGTAGTTCTGACCTGCTCCGTAAGTTCCGAGAACGGCGCCGAGAATACCGAAGATGCAAACGAAATCGAGCGCAGCCTCACCAACTCTGCCCTTTGCGAATGCTGCGAGAGGGATGGTTATAAGCTGTATACTGCACAAGAAGAGGGGAAGCATATGGAGAAACGCCAACGGATCCTGCGATCTTATAGAAATCAAAACTATCTTTAAGATTTCAAATCCGTCAATGAGGAAAGCCGCATATACCAAAACACGCTTTTTCTGCGCCGGCGAGCCGCCCTTGTTCATTTTGCCTAACCAAACGGCGAGAACAACCATTATCGCCATAAGAGACGTGACGAACGTCAAATGCTGCCAGGACATAAATCCTTCCGGCGTTCTTTGATAGCCGCCAAAACCGATAAATTCTTTCATTTTTAATTCCTTTCTGACAAACCGAAGATGTTATTTATTTGTGATATTTTTTGCCACTTATTATAGTAAACGCTCTGTAAAGCGCTTCTGTGAGAATAACTCGCATAAGCTGATG
>JAZRGJ010000059.1:0-3887 GCA_045644125.1 Eubacteriales bacterium
ATTCCCAGCCGCAAGCGTCACATACGTATTTTTTCATTTTGTTTTCTCCTTCGTTTTTGATTAAAGCACCAACGAGGGCGCTGAATAAATTCTGCCCGCAAGCTCTTGATTAAGCATATAAAGGCTCTTGGGATCGGAGCCGAAAAGCTCCATTTTTGAAATCATATCGTTGGCGTTGGTTTCTTCTTCGCCCTGCTCCTTGACGAACCAGTCGAGGAATTGCATAGTGCGGAAATCTCTTACGTCATACGCCGCGCCGTATATATCGTTAATAAGCGAGGTTACGTATTCCTCATGCTCAAGTCCCGCTTTAAGAACGGCCATGTCGCTATCAAACGCTTTATCCGGTTTGGCAATCGCATCAAGCGTTACGGGCATATTTTCATTCTGAAGATAGGTATAGAAGAGCATTGCGTGATCTCTTTCCTCCTGCGCCTGAATCATATACCAGTTAGCGAAACCGTCAAGCCCTCTTCTCTTAAAGTAGTTTGAGAAATCAAGATAAAGATATGCCGAGTAAAATTCTTTATTTATCTGTTGGTTTAAAAGTTCGTGTACTTTTTTATTTAACATAAGCTACTCCTTATATTTCAGTTTTCCAAAGGCCGTGAAGATTACAGTAGGCGTATACCGCGCGCGGCTTTTCATCAGCGAGAGCAAAAACTACGCGGGGCTCGTCGCCGGGATTAAGATTTTTTCTCGCTCCGCCCTTGTCGGTTTCAAGATAAACCCAAGAGATATTATGCTCCTCTGCCATGGGGTGAAGAACAGAGCCTACCACAACCTCTACCAAGTTTTCGCTAACGGAAACCACCGGGATATGCTTTTCACGGCTTGCTTCAACCGTGCCTGCGATAATTTCAGTCATTTTCTGGCCGCAACAAACGGGGGTTACTCCCGAATCCTGAATTTTTTCCACGATGTTTCCGCACTTTTCGCAAATGTAAAATTTAGTTGACATAATAATTCTCCTTAATAATGTTAGTTTAGTTATTAATAAGCTCGTTTGCAAGAGCTTTTATTTCTTTTATATTCTCCTCATTCGGAGCTGAAAGTATTTTAACCGACGTTTCCGCAAAAGTCAGATTTTTCGAAGCTTCAAGCTTTCCTTTGATAACTTTAGCCGCCATAGGAGCCCAGCTTCCGTTTTCTATAATTCCAACTTTTCTGTTTGAATAGTTTCTCTCCGTAAGATTGTTGATAAACTCACGCATAGCGGGGAATACGTCTGCGTTGTAGGTTACTGAAGCTAAAACGAGCTTCGAATACTTAAACGCATCTGCTACCGCCATCGCCATATCAGAGCGTGTTAAATCATAAATCGCAAGCTTAACTTTTCCGCGAAGCTCATCCGCAAGCATTTCAGCCGCCTTTTTGGTGTTTCCGTATACCGAGGCGTAGGCGATTACCACGCCGTCCTCTTCCGGCTGATAGCTTGACCATTTGTCGTAAAGACCGAGGTAGTAGTCGAGGTTTTCTTTTAACACGGGTCCGTGGAGGGGGCAGATTATTTCAATATCCAGAGCTTTCGCCTTTTTGAGAAGATTTTGCACTTGAGCGCCGTATTTTCCGACGATTCCTATATAATATCTTCTCGCCTCGTCTGCCCAGTCTTCCTCGATGTCAAACGCGCCGAATTTTCCGAAACCGTCAGCGGAGAAGAGTATTTTATCAAGGCTATCGTACGTTACTATAACCTCGGGCCAGTGAACCATCGGCGCCGCAACGAAAGTCAAGCTTCTCTTTCCGAGAGAAAGAGTTGAGCCGTCGGCAACCGCAAGCTCCTTTTCGCCGAAGCCGTTTCCGAAAAAGTTTTTCATCATTACAAACGACTTTTGAGAGGAAACTATTTTCGCTTCGGGGAAAGCTTCCGTAAATCTGACTATATTTGCGGAGTGATCGGGCTCCATGTGTTGAACTACGAGATAATCGGGCTGTCTTTCTCCGAGAGCGGATTTGATATTGTTTATCCACTCCTCACCGAATCCTATATCCACGCTATCCATAACGGCAATCTTCTCGTCGATTATGACGTAGGAGTTATACGCCATTCCGTTCTTTATCTGATACTGTCCTTCAAATAAATCCGTGTTTTTGTCACTTACTCCAACGTAAATGACGTTTTTTGCTATGTTCATTTTATTTACCTTTCAAAATTACTATCTTAAAATTTTTCCGTCCGTTGAGAGCGTGATAACTTCAAAGGGGATTTCTTTTCCGCTTTTGGAAATCAGCTCTTTTATTCCGTTTTCAAGCTGTGAGCAGCAGGAAACCTCCATCCTCAAAAGCTTTACGCTTTTTATTTCATTGCCGGAAATTATTGCGCCAAGCTTTTCCGTGATATTATTGAAATTGAGGCGCGGGCAACCGATAAGAGTTATGGAATTTTTCATAAACTCGGAATGGAAATTTCCGTATGCGTATGCGGTGCAATCCGCAGCTATCAAAAGCTCCGCTCCGTCGAAGTACGGCGCATTTTCGGGAACGAAAGAAATTTTGCACGGCCATTGCCGAAGCCGACTTAAGCTATTTATCGGCGCATCGGCGGTTTCTTTAGAGCAAGTGTTTGTATTTCTTATCATTATTATTACATTCCTTTGTGAGTTTCACAAGTTTTCGTTTTCCTCTTGATTTTCTGAACTCATTATACTATAATATTATTATCAAGTATGTTGAATTTTCAACAAAAGGAGAAAATTTTGAAAAAATATTTGGAAATTTTAAAAAAATGTCCTCTTTTTGAAAATATAGAAGACGAAAACCTTTTAAGAATGCTTACGTGCCTTGGCGCTAAAATTTCAACCTTTGATAAAAAATTCACCGTTTTCAGCGAGGGCACGCCCGCAAGATATATAGGCATCGTTCTTTCCGGCGAAGTTCAGGTTTCAACTACGGATTATTTCGGCAACCGAAGCATTATTTCAAGCGCCTCGGCGAGTGAAATTTTTGCCGAAGCCTTTGCTTGCGCCGAGCTTAATTCAATACCCGTTTCAGCCGTTGCAACCGAGCTTAGCGAAATTATGCTTATAAAAGCAGACCATATTCTTCACACCTGCGAAAACCATTGCGGATTCCATTCCCAGCTTATATATAATTTAATGAAAGCTCTTGCGAAGAAAACCGTCAGCTATCACAAAAGAATCGAGGCGACGTCAAAGCGCACGACACGTGAAAAGCTTCTCGCATATCTTACGGCGGAAGCTAAAGAGCGAGGCTCTAACACATTCGATATTCCCTTTGACAGACAAGAGCTTGCCGACTACCTTGAGGTTGAGAGAAGCGGCCTTTCCGCAGAGATTAGCAAATTGCGTGAAGAGGGAATTATCGAAAACAGAAAAAATCACTTTACAATCTTCGATTGATTTATAATTTTAAAGCGAGGCTGTCATTTGGCAGCCTCGCTTTTTTGTCATTTATTTAATTTCTTCAAACGCATCTCTGCCGTGCTTGCAAAGGGGACATTCGTAGTCCTCGGGGAGCTCGTCGCCCTCGTAGACAAATCCGCAGACCGTGCAAACGTAGCGTTTTTTATCCGTTTTCGGCGCTTCTGCTTTGGGTTTCGGCTTAACGTTTGCGTGATAAAAGCTATAGGTCATACTCTCACCGCCCCCGAGCGTTTCGGCTTCCGTGACGGAGCATATAAACATTCCGTGAGAGCCGAGGTCGACGTAATTTTCCACCGAAAGCGAAAAATATGCGTTTATATAATGAGGAAGATAGACAAGACCGTTTTCGGAGCGATTTGGCGAGCAGCCCTCGAATTTATCGGTATCTCTGCCGCTTTTAAATCCAAAAGCTTCAAAAACCTTGAAAGGCGCTTCCGTCGTAAGACAGTTGACGTTCATTTTACCGCTTGCCTTAATAACGTCGTGCGAATAATTTTTCTT
>JAZRGJ010000060.1:0-4817 GCA_045644125.1 Eubacteriales bacterium
TTGACGGACGTATAGCCCCGTGCGCATCCTGCGGCGCTGCATTGCTCTTATAAGTTCTCGGATATTTCGGAAGCGCTTCAGCGCCGTAATTTTCTTTTATAAATTCTCTTGCCGCAATCTGCGCGCTCTCGGCAATTCTCAAAGAGTCGGTACGCATATAGGTTATAAGACCTTGAACGCCGCCGAATTCTTGTCCAAGATTAAGACCGTCGTAAAGCTCCTGAGCTATTTTCATGATTTTCGACGTTTGGAATCCAAGCTTTTTGGATGCCTCTTGCTGAAGAGTTGAGGTTGTGAAAGGAGGCGCGGGAAGCTTCTGCTTTTCACTGTGGCGAACGGAAATGACGTTAAAGCTTCCGCTCTTAAGCTTTTCCGTTATCGCATTTGCATCCTTCTCGGAAGAAACCTTCATTTTTCCGCGCTTGTTTCCGTGGAAGCTTGCAACGACCGTCTCGCCGCTTGCGGTTTCAAGATTCGCCTCTATAATCCAATATTCCTGGGGGACGAATGCGCGTATCTCTTCTTCTCTTTCGGTTATGATTCTTGCGGCGACGGACTGAACTCTTCCGCCCGAAAGACCGCTTTTTATGCTTTTCCAAAGAAGTTCGCTTAAATTAAAGCCTACAAGACGGTCAAGAATACGTCTTGCTTGCTGGGAATTTACAAGATCCTCGTCAATTTTTCTCGGATTTTTAATCGCTTCCTTTACCGCGCTTCTCGTTATTTCGTTAAAGGTTACGCGACATTCCGCATTGGCGGGAATTCCAAGCTGGCTTGCAATATGCCAAGAAATCGCCTCACCCTCACGGTCAGGGTCCGTTGCGAGAAAAACTTTATTTGCGGCTTTAGCTTCTTTTTTGAGCTCTTTGATTACGTCGCCTTTGCCGCGAATATTTATATAGTGAGGCTCAAATCCGTTTTCAACGTCTATTCCAAGATCGCTTTTGGGCAAATCCCTTATATGACCTTTAGACGCTATAACCTTGTAGTTTGAGCCGAGATAGCCTTTTATTGTGTGTGCCTTTGCAGGAGATTCAACGATTACTAAATTTGCCATAAAATCAGCAGCCGCGCTGCTATCCTTTCTTAATTTCGACTAGGCGAGAGTGAACGATCCGAATTTGCTCCGAAACCTTGATTTTCAGAGCTTTCGTCACTTATCTCTCTTGCGAAGTCCTCAATTCCTCACTTGGCGGCGAGAGCCAAACGCCAAAATCTTAAAATTAAGGCGCAGTTTGGATTATTCACTTTCGCCTAAGCATATCTCCCGGGAGCATGGTTATAAGCCCTGCCACCTCAAGCTTAAGCAACGCGCGCATGAGCTCGCGCGTTGGAAATTCGCCCGACACGAGCGACTCCTGTGATATACTTTTCCCTATGGGAATTTTTTCATACAATTCTCTATGTAATGAATCAAGCTTTGAAAGCTTTTTTAAAATTTCTCCGTCATCTTGCTTAATAATTTCCGCATCGCATTTTTTCTCGTTAACGGATTTTTTCCTTGAAGGAATAAATACTTTATCTGAGGGTGAAAGCGCAGCAACCTCATATTCCGCCAGTACGGAAGCCAAGCTTTTGCTCGACGGAGTGAGCATATTAAAGGGGTTAAGACGCCCCGGATGAGTCAATTCAAAATCACGAACTATATCGTCTGCCGAAGAAAAGGCTTTCGCGCCGTTTTTGATAAGAAGATTCGTTGCCTCGCTGTTTCTTTGCCCGACGTTACCGGGAAGCGCATAAACCGCGCGTCCTTGAGAAAACGCGCGCCTTGCCGTTATAACGGAGCCGCTGCGCTCGTGGCCCTCGATTACGACCGTTGCTTCCGAAAGTCCGCTTATAATTCTGTTTCTGACGGGGAAATTTACGCCGTTTGGGCGAGTGCCGGGCGCATATTCCGTCATAACGCAACCACGCTTAACGATTTCCTGCGCAAGCCTTTTATGCTGCGACGGATAACAAACGTCAATACCGCTTCCGATTACCGCAACGGTAGTCTTTCCCTCGGAAAGCGCCGCCGCAAGCGCAACGCCGTCAATACCTATCGCCATACCGGAAACGAGAGTTGCGCCGGCTTTTGCAAGATCACGGGAAACGTAGAACGCATTTTTCTTTCCGTATTCGCTGACGGAACGTGTTCCGACGACGGAAATTGAGAGTGAATTTTTAAAATCGGGGAGATTTCCTCGGTAATAAAGCAGGACGGGAGGATTTTTTATTTTCCTCAAATTTTCAGGATATTTCTCATCGGAATAAACGAGAATTCCAACGCTTTTGCTTCTGCAAAAATTGAGCACCCGCTCTGCCGCATCAAGATTTTTATCACAAAGCGGAGAATAATCCGAAGAGCGCGAGCCTATTACCGATGCCAATTGGTTTTCATCCGCAAAGTAGACGTCCGATGCGGAACCAAAGCGTTCGTATAGCTTTTTGAAGCTCTCGCCACCCGCTTTCACGGAAAGAGATAGCCAAATCCAATGAAGCAAATTATCCATAGCGTCCCCTTTTTATTTAGACTGCTCCCACATGAATATACCGGCGGCAACCGCCGCATTTAAAGACTCGGTTTTTTTCGAAATGGGAATATAAACGCTCGACGTTGCAAGCCGAGAAACGTCTTTATCAATTCCATGCCCCTCGTTACCGATTATGAAAATATCGGACGGAAGCACCTTAAGGTCGGAAAGGGAGATTGCCCCCTCGGAAAGCTCTGCCGCAAAGACGCGCCTTTCGTTTTCTTTTGAAATTTCAATAAAACGGGAAAGGTCTTTAACGTAGCTTACCTTAACCTTAAAAAGACTTCCCATAGCGGCTCTTACGGTTTTTGGATTATATACGTCCGCCGAATCTGACGAAAGAATTATATGCTCCGCGCCGAAAGCTACAGCGCTTCTTATAACCGATCCGAGATTACCGGGATCTCTTACGGAAGATAAAATTATCGCACGCTCGCCGCGCGCTAAAAAAAAGTCTTCCTTATATATTATATCCAACTCACGAAAAAAGTCAAGATATTTTATAACACTTATAATGCCCTGAGGCGCTTTTTCCGTTGAAATTTTTTCAAAAGCCGAATCGGAAAGTACCGAAATTTTGGTATCATTAAGGAATTTTTCTTTGAAAAATCTCATTATTTCGGGAAAATACAATTCTTTTTTACTCTCTGCTACAAAAACGTGCGTTACAGGTAAAAAATTCTCAAAAGCTTCAAAAACCAGCTTCTTCCCCTCAACGATAAACGCCCCGGCGGCATCTCGCCCTTTTTTGTCCGAAAGAGAGGACGCCCATTTAACCGTCGGGTTATTTCTACTTGAAATTACTTCGTCGAGAATTATCATTTTCTATCTCCAATATCAAATAAATTAAACAACAAAACACGGTTTGCCGCAAGCGGAAAACCGTGTTTTAATATTATCAAAGCGCTGCCTTTGCCTTTTCGCAGATTGCTGCGAAAGCTTCCTTATCGGAAACAGCGATTTCAGCGAGCATCTTGCGGTTAAGATCGATGCCTGCAAGCTTAAGTCCGTGCATAAGGGTGGAATAGTTCATTCCGCAAACCTTAGCCTGCGCAGAAATTCTGGTTATCCAAAGAGAACGGAAATCTCTTTTCTTAAGCTTACGTCCTGCAAAAGCGTAGTTACCGCTCTTGAGAACAGCCTGTTTTGCCATCTTGAAATGCTTTGATTTTGCGCCCCAGTATCCTTTTGCTGCCTTGAGAACGCTCTTTCTTCTTTTACGCGTCATAAGCGCGCCTTTAACTCTTGCCATCTTACGTTATCCTCCAAATTTCTCTTAATGCCTATTACTTCTGAATAAGGCTTCTGTATATGGGCGCAAAGCTCTCGCTGAGAATAGCTCCTTTACGAAGTCCTCTCTTACGCTTAGACGTTTTGTGACCAAGATTGTGACGGTGGTTGTTGTGTGACATCTTTACCTTTCCGCTACCGGTGAGAGAAAATCTCTTGGAAGATGCCTTATGAGTCTTGATTTTTCCCATTTTTATTCTCCTTTTCGGGTTCTACCCATTTATTAAACTTGTTGATTTTCGAAGTATTACTTTTTGTCAGGCTTTACAGGCGACAAAATTATAGACATGAAACGACCCTCGAGTATCGGCTTTTTCTCCGCAGCTCCAAATCCTTCGCAAGCTGCCTGGAACTTTTCGATAACCTCACGGCCAAGATCCTGGTGCGCCATTTCGCGACCTTTAAATCTTACAACTGCCTTAACCTTGTTTCCCTCGCCAAGAAAACGCTTCGCATGATTAACTCTCGTTTCGAAATCGTGCTGTTCGATACGGCATGAGAGCTGAACCTCTTTAACCTTGACTATAACCTGCTTTTTCTTAGCTTCCTTTTCTCTCTTGTCGCGCTCAAAGCAGAACTTTCCGTAGTCGATTGCACGGCATACGGGGGGAGTTGCGGTGGGAGCGATGAGGACAAGGTCAACGTTATTGTTGTAAGCATAAGTTCTGGCGTCGTCAATTTTAAGTATTCCGACCTGCTCGTTATTAGGACCTATAACTCTCACTTCGGGAGCTTTGATGTCCTCGTTAATAAGCATATCCTTGTTGTTGTTCACGCTAATGGTTTTGTACCTCCGAAAACAAAAAATGCATACAGAAAATTCCGTACGCACCCAATAACCGCAAAAAAGCGGTTTGAATATTAACCATACGCGCCCTTGCGGTATGGTGAGAACGGAAATTCTGCTTTGTTGTTGAAGTTTTACTTCCTAGGTATTATAGCACGCTTATTCGTGATTGTCAATAGGTTTTGAGAAAAAATATTGCAAAAAAATATTGCGTTTTTTCGGACTGC
>JAZRGJ010000061.1:0-5839 GCA_045644125.1 Eubacteriales bacterium
CTTGCGAACAAGCTTAATCATCCTATAAGAGAATGGCATTATTACATTGCGATAAAACTTATTGAAACAATTTTTGAATTGTAAGGAGCTTTTTATGAAAACTGTTAAGGACAAATATTTAGTAGTAGGCGCGGATTTTGCAGGATTTCCCTTGAAAGAAGTCGTAGTTGAACACCTTACGAAAAAAGGTTGGAAAATACTCGACCTCGGTGTTAAAAAAGACAGCGACCCCAACGACACCGATTTGATGTTTCACCGTGTCGGACTTCGTGTAGGCGCTGAAATTTCTGAGGGAAATTATGAGCGTGCGCTTATTTTCTGCGGCACAGGTATGGGAATTCATATAGCTGCAAGCAAATGCCCTCACGTTCACTCAGGCGTTGTTGAAAGCCTTCCTGCCGCCTTGCGTGCAATAACAGGAAACGGAGTAAACGTTCTCGCAATGGGCGCATTTTACGTAGCGCCGCAAACCGCTTGCGACATTGCTGACGCTTATCTTTCCAACGAACTCGGCAGCGGCTGGGAATGGTGGCATAATTTTTATGAATTCCACAAGCTTGCAATTGACGAGCTTGAAGCTTTTGACTATGAAGAGTATAAGAAAAACGGCTTCCGTGTCAATAAGCTTGGTGATTATCCTCTTACTCTTGACTTTGACAAAAAGCCGGAATAATTTTGGAATTTAATTGTAATAAACTTAACAAATTGCAATTAGGAGATATTATGAAAAGCAATATTTTATTAAAGCTTCCGTTAAAGGATTACCGTTCCTCCGTATACGGTTGTTGGATTGGTAAAAATATCGGAGGAACTATCGGCGGTCCTTACGAATGCCTGCGCGAAGAACTTGATGTTAAAGGCTTTACAACCGAGCCAGGCGAGCCGCTTCCAAATGATGATCTCGATCTTCAGCTCGCATGGCTTTATACACTTGAAAGAATAGGAAGCAGGGCTATAAACGCAAAAACTCTCGGTGAAACATGGGTTAACCTTATAACGCCTTATTGGAATGAATACGGCATTGGAAAAGCTAATATGAAAAGAGGCATCGAGCCTCCGATGTCAGGTGACTATAATAATGACTGGAAAAATTCAAACGGAGCTTGGATAAGAACTGAAATTTGGGCTTGCCTCGCACCTGCTTGTCCGGACGTTGCGGCGAAATATGCACTTGAGGATGCAAGAGTTGACCACGGTGCAGGAGAGGGAACTTACGCAGCGATTTTTGTTGCAGCGATGCAGTCTGCCGCTTTTGCCGTAAAGGATATTCGCAGTTGTATAGAAATTGCTCTTTCAACGATTCCCGAAAATTCTCGTGTTGCGGATAGTGTGCGAGAGGTAATTTCATGCTATGATAAAGGTATGGGATTCAGCGAAACGAGAAAATACATACTTGATAGAAATATCGATATTGGAGATGGTTGGTTTGAAGCGCCTTCAAACGTAGCTTATGCCGTTATAGGACTTATTTTCGGAGAGGGCGACTTTAAGAAGTCAATCCTTTATGCCGTAAATTGTGGCGACGATACGGATTGTACAGCCGCAACTGTTGGCGCAACTTTGGGAATTCTTGGCGGCGAAGCCGCAATTCCCGATGATTGGAAAGCTTATATCGGAGATGATATAATAACGATTTCTGTTAAATCCGATGGTGCCGGTATTAAAATTCCCAAAACTTGTTCAGAACTTGCAGAAAGAATTATTTTTGCATCTCCCCATCTTCTTTTTGATAACAACGCTTTCGTAGAGTTAAGCGATACTCTTGATTCACTACCGGAAAACGCAGAAACGATAGTTAAGAAAAATACTAAATTTATTAATACAAGCAATCAAATCAAGCCTTATACATTAAGTGCCGAATGTTCGGAATTCAAAGCAGAATTGACCCTTGCCGACTCTCCCGACGTTAAGCCGCTTGAAGAAAAGAAGCTTCGCCTTACGGTTGAAAACAGTTACGTTCTTAATGAAGACGCTCCTCACAACCTTAATTTCCGTTGGTGGCTTGCTGATGATTTTACGGTAAAAGGTCCGAAAACTGCATTCTTACCACACAAAAACGCTCACAATAACGGTGTTGTATCTGTAGAATTCAGTTTGAATTCCGGTGAAAATGTTGCCGCAACAAACAGATGCGTGCTTGAAATTACCTCCGAGGGAAGGTTCACGTCACTTTATATTCCGGTAATTTTGCTAGGGTAAAATTTTTGCATTGAAAAAGCATCTTTAAGGTGCTTTTTCTTTTTGTAATTGACTTGAAAAAGCTTTGTATTTATGATACAATAGATTGAAAACTATTTAAAGGACTTGAAATGGGAAAATTTGACGGAATTCTTATCTGTACAGACCTTGACGGAACGCTTTTCAGAAATGACAAAACCGTTTCGCGTGAAAACAGTGAAGCAATAGAATATTTTAAGCGCGAGGGTGGATTTTTCACTTTCATAACCGGAAGACTCCCGTATTATTCGCAAGATGCTTATAATGCAGCAAAGCCTAACGTTCCCTTTGGTTGCGTGAATGGCGGCGGTCTTTATGACGGAGAAGCCGGAAAATACGTTTGGCAAAGAAAAATGGACGATGGATTTTTGCCTCTTATCGAAGCCGTTGATGAGAAATTCGAAAACGTAGGAATCCAGGTATGCACGTTTTTTAAAACGTATTTTACGAAAGAAAACGATACTATGGTGAATTTCAGGCGTATAACAGGACTTCCGAATATCACGGCAGACTATCACACAGTAAGTGAGCCTGTCGCAAAAATTCTTTTTGGAACGGATGTTGAAGAGGAGATTCAAGCTGTAGAAAAAATATTGAGGAGTCATCCTTTAGCTGAAAAATACGATTTTATCCGCTCCGAAAGAAAGCTTTTCGAAATCTTGCCAAAGGGAGTTAATAAGGGGCTTGCGCTCACAAAGCTCGTTGAATATCTTAAAATCAGCCCTGTTAAAACCATTGCGGTGGGTGACTACAATAATGACGTTGGAATGTTTCGTACGGCAAAGCTTGGAATTGCCGTTGCAAACGCATCGAAAGAGGCGCTTGATGCCGCCGATCTCGTGACGGTAAGCAACGAAGAGCACGCAATAGCGCGCATCATTGGCGATATCGAAGACGGAAAACTATTAAAATAAGATTCGCTCAGGAGAGAAAAATGGAGAAAAATAAAAAAGCAATTCCGGAAGATATAATGGCCAAAATCAATGCCTTGCGTGATGAAAGCACGTCGGAGTGGAATATGCAAGAGAAAAATTTAATGTATGAAGACGTAAGGGAAAAGTTTGGCCCAGAGGTTGACGAGTTGATAAAAGAGGCGATAGGCAAACGTACTTTTGACACTTTTGCGGAAATTTCAAAAATGCTCGGCGATGATTCTCTTGAAACTTTTATGCAGCTTCTATTTGATCCGCTTCCCGATATGGGTTGGAAAATGGAATCACGCGATGAAGACGGAAAGTACTACAGAAAAGTTACGTATTGTCCGAAGTATGAAATGGCTAAAAAATTGGGCGCTGAAAAGCTTATGTATCTTCTTGCTTGTTGTACCGATTATTATTCTTCAACGGGCTTTAACCCTAAAATCCGTTTTACGAGAAGCAAAACCTGTATGGAAGGCGACGGTTATTGCGATTTTTGTTTCTACCTTGATGAAAAAGGTACGGACGAAAGCAAATAAGTTTTGCGAAAAAGTTCCGCATTTTGCGGAACTTTTTTCTTTGGTCATCTTGACAAAACTGAAACAAAATGTTAAAATAACAAGTGATATATAACGCTTGATATGTAAAGGAGCTGCTATGCCGCCTAAAGTAAAAATTACGAAAAACGATATACTCAAAACAGCGCTCAAGCTTTTAAGAGAAAGAGGGGAGAGCGCAATAAACGCAAGGACTCTCGCATCGGAGCTCGGCTCTTCAACGCAACCTGTTTTTTCAAATTTTGCAACGATGGAAGCGCTTAAAGAAGCTTTGAGTGAAGCTACATACAGCTATTATCTTTCTTTCCTTGAAAAAGAAAGCGCAAGCGGTAAATATCCCAAATATAAGTCGTTTGGTATGGCTTATATCCGCTTTGCAAAAGAAGAAAAGGAACTTTTTAAATTCCTTTTTATGCGTGACAGAAGAGGAGCGGATTTTAGTCCTACGTCGGATTTTAAAGCTTCGGTTGAAATGATAATGTCGGCAAACGGCGTATCTCGAGAAAAAGCGGAGCTTATGCATCTTGAAATGTGGACCTTAGTGCATGGAATTGCAACAATGTCGGTAACTTCGTTTCTTGAACTTGACGATGAGCTTATAAGCCGTATGTTAAGCGACGTTTATCAAGGAATACGTGCAAAATCGCAGGAGGAGAATAATGGAAGCAATTAAAACTGTAAGTTTAACTAAAAAGTATAAAGACACGCTTGCTGTTGACGCACTTTCCGTGTCCGTTGAAGAGGGCGAGCTTTTTTCGCTTCTCGGAGTAAACGGCGCAGGGAAAACGACTACTATTAAAATGCTTACCTGCCTTACCCAAGCAACGAGCGGAGAGGGATATATACTTGGCAAAAGCATTACCGAGGATGCGAATGAAGTTAAATCCATAATAGCGGTATCGCCTCAGGAAAGCGCTATCGCCGAAGGGCTTTCGGTTTTTGAAAACCTTGATTTAATATGCGGCGTGCACGGCTTTTCAAAGGAAAAACGCAGAGAAAAAATCGATGAGCTTTCGGCGCTTCTTTCGCTGGGGGCTGTTATTTCAAGAAAAGCAGGGAAGCTTTCCGGAGGATTTAAAAGGCGCTTAAGCATAGCAATGGCTCTCATAAGCGAGCCGAAAATCCTTTTTCTTGACGAGCCGACTTTGGGGCTCGACGTTATAGCGAGAAGCGAGCTTTGGGAGCTTATCCGCTCTCTTAAGGGAAAGATTACGATAATACTTACCACTCATTATATGGAAGAAGCGGAAAAGCTTTCTGACAGAATAGCGATAATGAAGGACGGCAAGCTTTTAGTTTGCGACACTGCCGAAAAAATCAAGGAAATGGCGGGAGTTGCAAGCTTCGAAGAAGCGTTTGTAAGTATAGTCAGGGGGGCCGGCGTATGAAAATGTTAAGCCTTGCGAAAAGAAATACGAAAGAAATAATAAGAGACCCTCTCAATCTTGTTTTCGGCCTCGGGTTTCCTCTTGTTTTAATTTTGCTTTTGAGCGCAATACAAGCAAGTATTCCCGTAAGTCTTTTTGAAATACAACACCTGACACCCGGAATATGCATTTTCGGTCTTTCATTTATGACCTTGTTTTCGGCAACCATTATTTCAAAGGACAGAAAATCCTCACTTCTTCAAAGATTATATACAGCGCCCTTGAAGCCTCTCGATTTCATTTTAGCGTATACCTTGCCGATTATTCCAATTTCCGTCTTGCAGAGCGTGGTATGCTATACGGTTGCGATAATTTTGGGACTTGATGTAACGGTAAATATCCTCTTGGCAGTATTATTTATAATACCCACGTCAATTCTTTTTATAGCTCTTGGCTTGGCTTTCGGAAGCGTGTTAAACGACAAGGCTGTCGGCGGAATCTGCGGCGCGCTTTTAACCAACCTTTCAGCGTGGCTTTCGGGAGTTTGGTTCGATCTCGAACTTGTTGGAGGTGCGTTTAAAAAAATCGCATATCTTCTGCCGTTCGTTCATGCCGTTGATATGGAACGGGCAGTTCTTCAAGGAAACTACGCTGATATTTTTCCGCATCTTTGGTGGGTGCTCGGATACGGCTTAATTTCACTTATAGCGGCAGTTCTTCTTTTTTTACGGCAGATGAAAAAACAGTAATTTTTAAAAAGCCTTGTAGTAAAACAAGGCTT
>JAZRGJ010000062.1:0-3938 GCA_045644125.1 Eubacteriales bacterium
TCGCCGCGACCTTTTCTACTGCGGACGTACCCTTTTCGGAGCAGCTCCCATAAAGGGACAGGAGATGGAGGATCACTATTTCGGAGCGTTAAGACCTCAGGTAAGCGCATTTATGCGTGGGCTTGTCCTTGGGCTTTGGAAGCTCGGAATCCCCTCAAAAACCAAGCATAACGAAACAGCGCCCGCTCAGCACGAGCTTGCGCCCATATATTCAACGACCAATATCGCCGTTGACCATAATCTTCTTATAATGGAGCTTATGAGAAAAATTGCGCCCCATCACAAAATGGCGTGCATACTTGCGGAAAAGCCTTTCGGCGGAATCAACGGCTCAGGTAAGCACAACAACTGGTCGCTCGGAACTGACGAGGGCAAAAACCTTCTGAAGCCGGGCAAAAACCCCCGCGAAAACAAACAGTTCCTCCTCGTTCTTGCCGCTGTTGTCAAGGCGGTTGACGATTATCAGGATCTTCTCAGAATTTCCGCCGCAACCCCCGGAAACGACGCGCGCCTTGGCGGCCACGAAGCGCCCCCCGCAATAATTTCAATTTCTCTCGGTGACGAGCTTCAGTCAATAGTTGACTCGATTATCGAGGGCGCAAGCTACAACAAGCGTGACACGAAATATATGTCCTTTGGCGTTGCATCCGTTCCCGCTATAAGACAGGACACCACCGACCGAAACAGAACCTCGCCCTTTGCTTTCACGGGCAATAAGTTTGAGTTCCGTATGGTTGGCTCGTCGCAGAATATCGCAATGGCGAACATCGTTCTCAATACGGCGGTTGCAAACTCCTTTGCCGATTTCGCAGACAGACTCGAGGGCGCTAAAAACTTCGAAGCGGAGCTTGACGCTCTTATTGCGGAAACCTTTAAGAGCCATAAAAGAATACTCTTCTCCGGCAACTCCTACTCAAAGGAATGGGAAGAAGAGGCTGCCGCAAGAGGCCTTTCCAACTTCAAAACCTCACCCGAGGCGTATGCGCATTTCACCGACGAGAAAAACGTTAAGCTCTTCACTCGCTTCGGCGTTATGAGCGAGGTTGAAATGTCCTCTCGCCGTGAAATCCTTTTTGAAAACTACAGAAAAGTTAAGAATATCGAAGCACGCACCATGCTCGAAATGACGATTCGTGACATAATTCCTGCGGTTTCGAAGTACATAGGAAGTCTTTCCGAGGCGGTCGTTGCTAAAAAGGCAGCCGTCAAAACGGCAAATTGCTCTTGCGAAGAGGATATAATCGAGAAGCTTTCCGAGCTTCTTTCAAGAACCTTTGACGCATACAACTCGCTTGACAAAGCCGAGAGAAGCGCCGTTTCAAAATCATGCGACGAGGAAGCCGCTTTCTACTATAAGAACACGGTTGAAACGAAGATGCAGAATCTTCGCCGCTACGTTGACGAAATGGAAGTTCTGACGGCGCGCGAGGCGTGGCCGATGCCGACGTATGGTGACTTGACCTATAAAGCGTAAAATGGCTTTGATATTTTGGTAAAAAACGCAAATGAAATAATTTAAGGTAGAGGTTGATTTTTGCCTCTACCTTTTCTTTTTGCTTGTTTAATTTCATTAAGGTTGAAAACCTTTCGGTTTTCTTCATTTGAAATTCAGATTTCATTTGCTTCGCCGTTTCCTCGTTCAGCGTACACTTGTACGCTTCTCACTAGTCAGCCGTCGATTTTTCCTCAAAATCTCTTTGCCATTTCGGTTCTCCGAAAAATTTCACTCTCTCCGTGAAGTTTTTCGTGGCAAATTACATCAAACTTCATTTTCCGGTGATGTTTTATTCGCCGTTTTTATATATTCGTGCGGGGTTGATTGCATAAGCTTTTTGAAGACTTTGGCGAAGTAGGCTGAGTCTTTGTAGCCGCAGGCGAGGGATATGGCGTCGATATTTCTTTCGCCGTTTCCTATAATTTCAATAGCCCGTCTTATACGAAGGCGAGTCAGGTATTGGCTGAAATTTATCTTCATGTTTTCCTTGAATAAGTGCGAAAGATACTTCTCGTTATACGCAAATATATCGGCTACTTTTTTCAAAGAAAGCGTTGAGTCGGTGTAGTTGTTGTTGACGTAGCCGACGATACTGTCAATAACGCCGAAGCTTTTTGAACTGTATTCCTCGCCGTCCTCGGCGATATAGGAAAGCGTATGAAGCAGGACGCTTTCGCAAAGGACGTTTGCATTGCGCTGATTTATGCGGCGGATAGAACGAAACCAAAGCGGCGCAAGCTCTTCCGATATGTTGTTATATACCGGAGATTTCGGGCTGATTTTCATATCGGAAAGAAGCGCCGCGGCTTTCGCTCCCATAAAGCTTATATACATATAGGCAAAACCGTCTTTCCCCGTGATTTCGCAAGGTACGCCGGGAAAAGCGAAGAACAAAGAGCCGACTCCGAGCTTATATTCCCAGCCTCCGAGCTTTAATGCGCCCTCGCCGCGCGTTACGAGATGCAAATAATATATGGGATAAATAAAGGGCTGCTTCATTTTTTCAAATTCGGTTTCGTAAACGAAATGCACGATTTTAAGCTCGTCTGCTCCCCTTTTCGCAGGAATGAAATTGCAAATACTCTTCATTTTTACCTCGCAAAATTTAAAACGAATACCTCGTTATATGCTAACTATATTGTAGCACAAAAAAATAAAAAAGCAATATTTTAGGGATAAATTACCGCAATATATGGTTTTTTTACATTTACATTGAGAAATAAGAGTGCTATAATAAATCGAGAGCTTAAAAAAGCTACCTGAAATTAAATGCGGAGAAATTCATAATGAGCGAAAAAACAATTAAGTACGGCGTCGTAGGTCTTGGACGTGGCGCTGACGTTGCAAAGCACGGAATCGGATTCAAAAATGCGAAGCTCACGGCAGCTTGCGATATTAACCCCGAAACTATGGAAAAAGCGAAGAAAAAATTCGAAGAACTCGGCGAGCATGATTGCAAATATTTCAGCGATTACGACGAAATGCTTAAGAGCGATATTGACGCTGTAATAGTTGCAACCGAGGCGATTTATCACGTTCCGATTGTTAAAAAGGCGCTTGAAGCAGGCAAGCACGTCTTAAGCGAGATACCCGCAATAAACTCACTCGAAGAGGCTTACGAGCTTAAAGAGGCGGTAAATGCGCACCCCGAGCTTATCTATATGTCAGGCGAAAACTGCTGCTATTGGGCGTTTATCAAAACGTGGAAGGCTATGAGAGAAAAGGGCGAGTTTGGCGATATAGTTTACGCCGAGGCGGAATATCTTCACGCTCTGAACCCCAACGATTTTGCGCCCGACAATTATCCCAAGGACCACTGGCGCACCTTTAACCCCGCAATTAAATACATAACTCACGAGCTTGGCCCGCTTCTTTACATAATGAACGACCGCTGCAAAACCATCACCTGCATGGAGCCCGACGTTTCTTATAATCCCTATTTCCCGAACAAAGTTTCAAACGGAGTTGCTCTTATCAAAACGGAAAAGGGCGCAGTCATAAAAATACTCATAAGCTTTGGCGCTTACACGAGCTTCGACCATAACTACCGTGTTATCGGAACTCGCGGACTCGTTGAAACCGACAGACTCACGATGGTTGACAACGCTCACTCTTTCGCAAATCTTCACAGCGTTCCCGGCACGTTTGAAAAGAAAATCGAAATCCCCGTTAACACGGCATATCCCGGCGAGGAATCCGAAGGACACGGCGGCGCTGACAGAATTATGCTTAAGGACTTTATCGACTGCGTTGCCGAGGGAAGACGCCCCGAGCTTGACGTTGATTTCGCTATAAATATGTCGCTGCCCGGTATTCTCGGACACGAGAGCGCGGTAAAGGGCGGCGCGCCGATTGAGATACCTAAAATCTGATGCAAAGCATCAGATAATGGCTTGTATCCTTGGGCAAGACCGAAAACGAAATGAATATTTTTTATGGTGGG
>JAZRGJ010000063.1:0-13159 GCA_045644125.1 Eubacteriales bacterium
GTCGGTTTCCGACGATAAGATGGCTATCGCTCTTGCAAAAGTGGGCGGCATATCCTTCATCTACGGCAACCAGACCATTGAAGACGAGGCTGCTATGGTTGCCCGTGTAAAGAACCACAAGGCAGGATTTGTAGTAAGCGATTCTAACCTTACTCTCGACAATACTCTTGACGACGTTCTCCGTCTCGTTGAGGCAAACGGACACAACACTATGGCAGTTACCGACGACGGCACTGCTACCGGCAAGCTTCTCGGTATCGTTACAGGCAGAGATTACCGCGTAAGCCGTATGACCGGCGACGAGAAGGTTTCTACCTTTATGACTCCCCTTGAAAAGCTTGTGACTGCCCCTCTCGGCACTACTCTTAAAAAGGCTAACGACATCATCTGGGATAACAAGCTCAATTCCCTTCCCATCGTTGATGAAAACGGCAATCTCAAATATTTCGTATTCCGCAAGGACTATTCTCAGCACAAGGAAAATCCCGACGAGCTTCTTGACGCTAACAAGAGCTACGTTGTAGGCGCAGGCGTTAACACGCGTGACTATGAACAGAGAATCCCCGCGCTTGTTGAAGCGGGCGCTGACGTTCTTTGCATTGACTCCTCCGAGGGATATACCATCTGGCAGAAGAGAACCATCGACTTCGTTCGCGCAAAATACGGCAACAAGGTTAAGATAGGCGCAGGAAACATCGTTGATCGCGAGGGCTTCCGTTTCCTTGCAGACGCAGGCGCTGACTTCATCAAAATAGGTATCGGCGGCGGTTCTATCTGTATAACCAGAGAAACCAAGGGTATCGGTAGAGGACAGGCTAGCGCCGTTATCGAGGTTGCCGAAGCTCGTGACGAATACTTCAAGGAAACCGGCGTTTATATTCCCATCTGCTCTGACGGCGGTATCGTTCACGACTATCACATGACTCTCGCTCTTGCAATGGGCGCTGACTTCATGATGCTCGGCAGATACTTCGCAAGATTCGACGAGAGCCCCACACCCAAGGTTATGGTTAACGGTCAGTACGTTAAGGAATACTGGGGCGAAGGCTCTAACAGAGCTCGCAACTGGCAGAGATACGACCTTGGCGGCAAGGCAAAGCTCAACTTCGAGGAAGGCGTTGACTCCTACGTTACCTACGCAGGACCTCTCCACGATAACGTTGAAAAATCTCTTTACAAAGTTAAATCAACAATGTGCAACTGCGGCGCTATAACCATCCCCGAGCTTCAGGAAAAGGCGAAACTCACTCTCGTTTCTGCGACCAGTATCGTCGAGGGCGGTTACCACGACGTTATGCTCAGGAGCACCGCTAGTAAATAATTTTAAGGAAAGACAGAAATGAACAGTCTTTTTATACCCGAGGGCTACAAATCCCCCCTCGACGTTTACAGAACTCAAAAAGCAATAGCGTTCATAAAGCAAACGTTTCAGGCAAGACTCGCTCAGTCATTGAACCTCAAACGAGTCAGCGCTCCCCTTTTCGTCACCGAAGCTTCGGGACTTAACGACAACCTTAACGGCACGGAGCGCCCTGTTTCGTTTGACATTCCGGCAGTTGGCGAATCGGGACAAGTCGTTCACTCTCTTGCAAAGTGGAAGCGCCTTGCCCTCAAGGAATACCATTTCTACGTAGGCAACGGACTTTACACGGATATGAATGCGATAAGACGTGACGAGGATCTTGATAATATCCACTCGATATACGTCGACCAGTGGGACTGGGAAAAGGTTATAACGAGAGAAGACAGAACTCTTGATTACCTTAAGGACGTAGCTCAGAAAATAGTTAACGTTATTTGCGACACGAGCGATCTTTTAAAGGTTGACTTCCCCGAAAGCGCAGTTTCCCTCTCGCGCAACATGGTTGCCGTGACAACGTCAGAGCTTGAGGATATGTACCCCAATCTCACCTCAAAGGAGAGAGAGGACGCTTTCTTAAAGGAACACAAAACCGCTCTTATCATGCAAATCGGCGGCAAACTCAAATCCGGCAAGCCTCACGACGGACGCGCTCCCGACTACGACGACTGGGAGCTTAACGGAGATATAATGTTCTATAACGAGCTTCTCGGACGCGCGTTTGAAATATCGTCCATGGGAATACGCGTTGACGAAAAATCTCTTGACCGTCAGCTCACCGAGCGTGGCTGCGACGACAGAAGAACGCTTCCCTTCCATTCAATGCTTCTCAAAGGCGAACTTCCGCTTACGATAGGCGGCGGTATCGGACAGTCAAGACTTTGTATGCTTATGATGGGCAGAGCCCATATCGGCGAAGTTCAATCAAGCATCTGGGATAAGGAAACTCTTGAAAAATGCAAGGCGGCAGGCATAAAGCTGCTTTAAAATAATATTTACGATTAAAAGCAGGAATTGAATTTTTTCTTTTCCTGCTTTTTAGGAATTTTTATGAATATTGAAAGAATTATAAAAAACTGTGGCGTAGACCACACCGCAGGACTTTTTTCACTCGCAGGTTCTTTCGGAATTATAGACGGAACCGTCACTTATGAAAAAAATCTTGACGGCAACACCGAAATATATATCTATAAAAACGAAACCGTACGCCTTGAGGCAAAATTCACGAAGCGACCTGACGGAAGCGTTTTGCGATGCGACAGCGTAAAAAACATTTCTTCAAATAAAATTACGCTCAACAGAGTACGCTCGCGCTTCACGTTTGAAGGCGGCGAATACAGAGTTTATTCTCAGTCAAGCAACTGGCAACACGAAAACGTGGGCCGCTGGCAAACGCTTGGCGCAGATTTTACGCACGGAAATAACGGTATTCGCTCCTGCGACGGCGCAACGCCTATGATGGCGCTCGAAAACGCACAGAACGGACGTCTTACGGTTTTCCATCTATTCCCTAACTGTCAGTGGAGATTCTGGGTAAGACGCTGCACCGAGCAATGCGTGCGCGACACGCTCGCTGTAGAATACGGACTTGAGGATAGCGCTCTTGCCCTTGACGTAGCGCCCGGCGAAACGATATATCTTCCCGAGCTTTTCTTCTTTGACGCAAAGGACCGCACCTCGTTTGACTCGTATAAGCTCCACGCATATATGAACGAAGAATATCCAAAGCAAACAATGCCCGTTGTTTATAACACGTGGATGAGAAACTTTGACTTCATACACGTTGACGAAATATTCAAAGAAGCGGAAATTGCCGCAGATCTCGGTTTCGAAATTTTCTGCATCGACGCAGGCTGGTTTGGAAGAAGCGGCAAGCGTTGGGTTGAGTGTGTCGGTGATTGGTATGAAAATATGACGGAAGGTTTCTGCGGCAGAGTGCGCGAGCTTTCCGACAAGGTTCGCTCTCTCGGTATGAAATTCGGTATATGGATAGAGCCCGAGCGCGCGCACCAAGACAGCGAAGCGAGACAAAATCACCCCGACGAATATATAGCGGAGCATCTTCTCAACTTCGGTCTTGACTCGGCGCGCGAAAGAATTTTCCGTGAAGTATGCGACGTTATTGATAGATATGGCGTTGAATATTTAAAATTCGACTTCAACTCCACCGTAGCTTACGATCCAAGCCGCGCCGCTTTTTATCGCTATCTCGATGGCAAAAACAAATTTATGAGCGCCATAAGAGAACGCTACCCCGATATTTACATAACGGGATGCGCTTCCGGCGGACTTAACGCCGACCTTTCCTCAGTTAAAAGCTTCGATTCAATATGGCTTTCCGACAACCACTCACAGCACGACGGACTTCGCATTGTTGCAGATTATATCAAGCGTATGCCCTCCTCGCGCGTTGAAAGATGGAACGTTCAAATGCCTGTTGACGGAGTTCCGAACTACCTTGAAGACAAAAAGCGCTCATATATGCTCAGCTGCAACAACGCATCTTGGGATTTCGTTATCAACGTTGAGCCGGAATATACCTTTGAGTTTTTAAAGGGCGGCCCTCTCGGCTATTCCTGCAACCTTTCGGCTTTCCCCGAATGGTACTGCGATATGACGCGAAAGTTTATTAAATCGTATAAAGAAAACCGAGATTATTTCAAGGATGCATCCTGCCACGTCCTCGTTGACACCGGCAACTTCGTATGCCTCGAATATTTCAACAAAAACTACGATAAGGTTTATATTCAGTTCTTCACCAAGCTCTCATATCAGGAAACGTTTACGGTATTTCCGAAGCTCAGGGGCGGCGCAAGCTATAAAATAAACGGCTCGATAATTTCCGCCGAGGAGCTTATGGAAGACGGCATAGTCTTTGATGCAACCAAAGATAATTTCTGTTCGGTCGAAATTCTTGAAAAAATTTAAGATTTTAAAAAAGCAGAGGACAAACGTCCTCTGCTTTCGTTTATTTAAGCTTTATCTTAAAAATTTTCGCCAGAATGGGCGCTAAAAATTTCGGCGTACGTACTATAACGATTTTCATATTTAATATGCCTTTCCTATTTGAAAGAGTTTTATGTGTCCCCGTTATAATAGTATGATCCCTATAATAAAAATGTTAAAAGCGCGGGTTTTTCACCGCGCTTTTTATTTTATTAAGATAATTTTTCAAGACTAAAGGAAAGAATATAATATCCCGCTTTCTGCCAGGACGGCTTAAACTCGGAAAAACCCGTTTTATTTTCGCCATCAAGAAGAATCGCGCCGTAATCAAACACGTCAAGGACGCATCCGTTCTCTGACGATACGGTAACTTTCAAATTGAATCTTCCCTTTTCCGAGTAATTGACAACCGCAGGCGCTATCCCGTCCTCAGTTCCGAAAGAAACGTAAATATCCTTTTTGCAAGCGAAAACTTCTCTTTGGACGTCACGAAGCGCGTAGAAGCCGAGCTTCTTATATCCGTAAAAATCAATGGGCGGCTTCATATACGATCCGTTATTTGCTCCGCTTGATAGACAGCACCAAGTAAAGCCATCAAAGCCTTGAAGTCTAATATCTTTTGCCGCATTATAAGCACAGAACGCTTGAAAGCCTTGGCTCTCGCGCCACTCCTCTTGAGTGAAAATTCTGCCGACACCGCCTATCTCGTCGGGGCGCTCGTAAGACTCAACGTACTCGTTTTCAAGAGCTTCTTTTGTGTTAGGGTTGGGTAAACCTGTTATAGCAAACTCTTTTGCAAAAACGGCAAAATCCGGATTGTTTATATTATCCCAAACGTGCGCCGAGGGTTGCTTACGCATTATTTCCCAAGGTTTTCCGTAGCCGCAATGAATATTGTATACGTGCAGGCTTCTTATAACCCTTGGATGCATCCATCCCTTACCGGAACGCACCGTGTTTCCTTTATTGTCACGCGTGCCGTCGCAAGAATAATAGTAATAGTCACCGTAATATACGTTAGAAATGGGAGAAATAAGCCTTGTCGTGTCAACCTTATCAATCAAATCAACGAATTCATCGTGCATTCTGTCAAGAGTTGCGAGGTCGTGAGAGTGATATTCGTTTGAGCCCTCGTACATAACTATGGATGGGTAATTTATAACGTCCTCTATCTGCTTTCTGAAAAGCTCGGATTCGCACCACGGCTCGTCCCATACGAGCGTTTCAAGGCTGTCTATAAGTCTTGTCGTCCACACCATCATAATACCGAGACGGTCACAGATTTCGGCAAATCTTTTGTCGTTCGTTCCGTAGCCCAAAAGGTGAAGACGCATAAGGTTTCCGTTCATATTTTTGAGCATTATGCACTGCTCCGCTATTTGTCTGTCAGACGGACAGTTATGATTTATAGGAACTTCACATAAAGGCGGCAAAAATTGCATCAACAATGCGCCGCTAAGGTATTCCTTTTTGTTGTTGAGATATATTTTTCCGTTTTTCTGTTCTATTGTTCTAAATCCCGTTTCAAGCACAAAATCGTCAACAGGAGTGCCGTTTTCGTCTAATATTACCGCTCTAAGTGCATAAAGCACAGGATTTTTCGGTTCCCAAAGCTCAAGATTTTTCTTGAATTCAAGCTTGGTTTTTTTACCTTTTATATAGTTTTCGCAAAGCTCTATTTCCTCTTCTTCGCAGGGCGAAAACTTCTTAGCATAAAGCTTCACCGTACCTGAAAAATCGGCGTTAAGACTTACAAAAGCCTCCCCAGAAACCGAGGAAACTACGGAGCGAGTGAAAATTTTTACGTCGTTAATGTATTTTTTAGCCGTTAATTCAATGCTAACCTCACCGGAAAACCATCCGTTGTAGCAGTCGTCGTGTCTATGCCAATAGTAATAAACCTCACCCGGACGCGGCTCAACCATAATTTTCAAAGTATTCTTACCGCGTTTAAGCCAAGGCGTGACGTCAACTTTACGGCTCATAAAATCGGGAGCGTCAAGTACGAGCTCGCCGTTAAGCCAAACTTTTCCGCAAGGATCAAGCGATTCTATAGATAAAAGCGCATTTTCAAATTCGTCAACGTCAAAGCTCTTCTCAAGATAAATTCTTCTATCGGCATTCTCGGCGCAACCAATTGCAAATGGAAGCGTTACCTCTTTCGCCGCTTCGGTGATTTTCTCACACTTAGTATTTTTAACGTAAGAAAAAGGCACGCCGTCAATTTTAATATCCCGAACACGCCACTCGCTATGCGGAAACATACCGCCGTCAAAGAAAATATTATCGCAAAGCCCGCTATTCGTTCTTTCAATTTCCCCTGTGGTGTGTCCGTTTACCGTTACTGTAAGCTTTTCTCCAAGAGAAATTTCAAGATCGTTGTAAGCTCCGAATTTTATTTCGCCAACGTTTGTAAATACAGGCTCCCATTTATCCTTGGAAAGCGCAAAAACCTCTCCTGTGTTGAAGAATTTAATCTTTGCTATATCAAGCGTGCCGCATCGGAGTTCTATAATTCTACCCGGCTGAGCCGTTCCCGCCTGCTTATCACTGGTGCATTTAAACTCTTTAGGAATGTAAACCAACATTGACAAATTTATGTTATATTTAGCTTTTGGAAGCTCAATTTTTGCACACGGGGTAGGTCTTGTTCTTCTTCCAAAAACTATAGCGTCATTATCAACGTACGCTCCGCAATAAAGGTGAAGCCCAAGATATTGGGGCTCCTTATATGCCGTATAAGCCTCCATTGTGTCAAATTTTATAAGCTTTCTAAGCTTCGGTACGGGAAGCTCCTTATAAGATGCGAAAAATTCTTCAAGCTCTTCTTCCCTACAAGCCTTTTCGTTTAAAGCGTCGTCGTTATACCATTTTCTTGCAGCCTCTTGATAATGCTTAAGGAAATCAAAACGCTCTGCCGTATTAAAGCTACTTTCCCAACCGGAAAAATCCTTGATGCGCTCCTTTTTACCCGTAAAATACACAAGCTCATTATTGATTATTTTGCTTTTCACAATCAATTCTCCTTTTTAACGATTTTACCGCCTAAAATAACGTTTTTAACGTTCATTTTTATATCGACAAAAATTAAGTCCGCGCGTTTTCCAACGGCGATTTCGCCTCTATCGTAAAGTCCTACGACTTTCGCAGGGTTATACGATGCTACCTTAAAAGCGTCAACAATAGATGCACCGGTATGCTTCATATAATTGCGGCAAGCTAAATTAAGGGTGAGTTTTGAGCCGCTTATATCAATTCCGCCGTTTCTTCTTAAGGTAAAATTAAGGTCGGTGATGTGTTCATATCCCGGAATATTCGTCAAGGATGCAAGCGTTTGGTCGGATATAAGAATGATTTTATCGTCGCCCTTTATTTTTCTGACAAGCCTTTGAATATAAGGCTCTACGTGGATTCCAACGCTATCCGAAATAAGCTCGGCATAAATCGCATCGTTATAATTTACGCACTCGTCAACGCAAGCAGCACGGCACTCCGGGTATTTCTCAATAGTTCCCGTGGCATTGGTGTGGTGCGTACCTATGCAAAGTCCGTAAGGAATATATTTTTCAATTTCATCAGGAGTTGCCTCGGAATGTGCAACTGTAAAACGCACGTCGGGGTTTGCAAGCTTTGCCGCCTTAACGAAGTTTTCCATTCCCTCGCGCTCAGGCGCAATTCCCCATACGCGTGTTATGTCCGCGCCTGCATTTAAAAGCGGCTCGTAGTCTTCGGGAACAGGGTCAAAAACTCGCGGTTGATCGGGATCTTTTGAAACACGGACAGAACCGTACTTATCGTTGATATAGGGACCCTCCATATAAATTCCTGCGATTGAAGCCCCCTCCGGAGTTGCCATCGCCTTGCGTATTTTCTCTATTCCGGCAAGGTATGTAGGCACAGTGCCTCGTATGGACGTTGTAGCCAAAACTGAGGTCGTGCCACATTCAAGATGTACCATGGCGGCTTTTATCGGGTCTTCTACAAACCACGTTCCCGCGCCCGCGTGGCAGTGTATATCCACGAGTCCCGGACCGACATACGCCCCTTTTGCATCTATTATTTCACATCCTTCGGGAATTTTTGCAGTGCGCATTTCTCCAAAGTCCACTATTTTTCCATTTTCAATAAAGAGTACAGCTTCAGGGATTAAGTGGTCCCTCATAACAAGCTCTGCGTTTATAATTGCAATCATTAAAATTTACCTCTCGTTTCTGATTAAATTTTACAACAAAAGATAGGCTGTTTCCTTAAATGATTTTACTTTACCGGGTTTCCGCCGAGAATAACCTTCTTAACGTTCATTTTTATATCAACGAAAATCAAGTCCGCACGTTTTCCGACGGCAATTTCACCTCTATCGTAAAGTCCTACGGCTTTCGCAGGGTTATACGATGCTACCTTAAAAGCGTCAACGATAGATGCACCCGTGTGCTTCATATAATTACGGCAAGCAAGGTTGAGTGTGAGCTTTGAGCCATCAATATCTATTCCGCCTGTTCTTCTTATGCTGAAATTAAGGTCGGTAACGTGCTCGTATCCCGGAACGGTTTTAAGCTGTCCTGCCGTTTGGTCGGATATAAGTATTATTTTGTCATCACCTTTAATTTTTCTCACAAGCCTTTGAATATAAGGCTCTACGTGAATTCCAAGGCTATCCGAAATAAGCTCGGCATAAATTGCATCGTTATAATTTACGCACTCGTCAACGCAAGCAGCACGGCACTCCGGATATTTCTCAATAGTTCCCGTAGCATTGGTGTGGTGCGTTCCGATACAAAGTCCGTAAGGAATATATTTTTCAATTTCATCGGGAGTTGCCTCGGAATGAGCAACTGTAAAACGAACGTCGGGGTTTGCAAGCTTTGCCGCTTTTACGAAGTTTTCCATGCCCTCGCGCTCAGGCGCAATGCTCCATACGCGTATTATGTCCGCGCCTGCATTTAAAAGCGGCTCGTAGTCTTCGGGAACAGGGTCAAAAACTCGCGGTTGATTAGGATCGTTCACAGGACCTGTAGAACCGTACTTTTCATTTATATACGGTCCCTCCATATAAATTCCTGCAATAGACAAGCCCTCTGGCGTTGCCATCGCCTCGCGTATTTTAGCTATTCCCTCAAGGTATATCGGCACAGTGCCGCGCGTTGGCGGTGTTGCAAGAATTGAGGTCGTTCCGCATTCAAGGTGAGCCCTGCAAGCTTTTATAGGATCGTTTATAAAGCGAATGTCCGCGCCTGCGTGGGAATGTATGTCCACAAGTCCGGGGCCTACGTACGCGCCTTCAGCATCTATTATTTCGCACCCTTCGGGAATTTTTGCGGTACGCATTTCTCCAAAGTCTATTATTTTTCCGTTTTCAATAAAAAGGACGGCTTCGGGGATTAAGTGGTCTCTCATAACAAGCTCGGCATTTATTATTGCAAGCATATAATTTCACCTCATACATTTTTTAACAAATTAGCTTCTATCTCATTATAGCCCAAAACTTTTTGCCTCGCAATAGCTAATAGTACAAGCTTTTTGCAAATAGTTCAAAATTCGCATATTTTTTTATAATAAATATTGAAAAAAGTTCAAGATAGCGCTATAATAGTGCTGATATTAAAAATCGACTAAGGAAAGGAGTTAATATGCCTTTATCAACAAAGAAGTGCGGATACGGGGAAACCTGGTATGACGTGCATATAGAAGAAAACGTAACCGGAAAGCAACGCGAGCCCGACTATCATTTTCACGACTACTATGAAATCACGGTGATTTTATGCGGGGACGTAAGCGTGCTTGTTTCGGATAGGCTCTCAAGTGGCGCATTTGCCCGCGCGGTATTAACTCCGCCTAGCACCCCTCACTATCTTAACCAGAACACAAGCACTCCTTACCGAAGAATCAACCTTGGATTTTCAAGCGAGTTTATAGCTCCGAAAAGCGAGGAAGAAGAAAAGCTGCTCTCTATTTTCGGAAACAAAGGCGCGGAAATAAGACTTTCCACCACTCGCGCTGAGGAGCTTGCGGAAATATTACGCAAAGCCGATAATGAAGCGAGTATTTTCAGAAAAAGGCTCTTGATTTTTTATCTCATTTCTACGCTTTTTGATTTCAAAGAATCTCCGAGCGAAACCGTACGTCTGCCGCGCTTCATATCCGAAGCCGTTGACTATATCAACACGCACTATGCCGAAAAATTCACCGCCGAAAGCCTAGCCTGTCATCTTAAGGTAGGCAGAACAACGCTCTTAACCTCCTTTAAGAAACACACAGGCTCAACTCTAAACTCTTATTTGATTAAATGCCGCATACACCACGCGGTGATACTTTTAAATAAAGGCAAAAGCGAACCCGATGTTGCCGAGTCCGTCGGCTTCGGTGATAGCGCAAATATGATACGCACTTTCAAGCGTGAGCTCGGCACAACACCTATGAAATATATTAAATTCATTTAAATGAAAATAATGAAATGCAGCGCATTGAAGAAATCCTCCCTATAATACTTATGAGCCGCAGTCCGAAGACTGCGGCTCATTTTACTTTGTTTTTATTACTTATTAAACAGCTTTTTAAAGAAGCTTCTTTCCTTGCCCGTGTTGTTTTCACCGAGCGTTTCCGCAAAATCACGCAAAAGCTTTTTCTGCTCGCTGTTAAGGTTTCTCGGTGTTTCAACCACAACGGTTATAATAACGTCACCCTTGCGCTTCGTGTTTATATCCGCAATTCCCTTGCCGCGAAGCGTGAAGTTTGTTCCCGATTGCGTTCCCTCGGGAACGTTATATTTCTCGGTTTTGCCGCCAAGAGTGGGAACGTCAATTTCTGCGCCGAGCGCCGCTTCTGTAAAGGATATGGGAATCTCACAGTAAACGTTATTTCCCTGACGTGTGAAAATTTTATCCTCTTTAACTCTTACCTCAATCACAAGATCGCCTGCAACGCCGCCGTTTCTACCGGCAGAGCCCTGCGAGCGAAGAATTATTCTCTGATGGGAGTCAATTCCGGCAGGGATTGAAACCTCAAGCTTCTTATTGACCTTGACGTATGCTTTCCCGTTACAGTTCTTACAAGGCGTCTTAATGATTTTACCGGTACCGCGGCAATTCGAGCAAGCTCTTTGAGTTTGCATATATCCGAGCATCGTCTGTTGCTGAACTGTAACGCGGCCTGTTCCGCGGCACGTAGCGCAGGTTTCGGGCTTCGTTCCCTTTTCAGCGCCGGTAGCGTCACATTCGGGACAGCCTTCTATTCTTGAGAAGCTGATTTCCTTTTTACAGCCGAAAACAGCCTCGTTAAAATCAATCGTTATGCGCGCAAGAACGTCGTCGCCATCGATCGGAGTGTTTCTCGTCGAACGCGAGCTTCCGCCTCCACCGCCGAAAAACGAGGAAAAAATGTCGCCGAAATCAAAATGTGCTCCGCCAAATCCACCGAAACCGCCAAATCCCGAGCCGCCTCCCATAGAGGGATCAAACGCCGCATGACCGTACTGATCGTACTTTGCGCGTTTATCCTCGTCAGAAAGAATTTCGTAAGCTTCGTTAGCTTCCTTGAATTTAACTTCCGCTTCCTTATCGCCGGGGTTCATATCCGGGTGATATTTTTTTGCAAGCGAGCGATAAGCCTTTTTTATTTCGTCGGCACTTGCCGTTTTCGAAACGCCGAGCACTTCATAGTAATCGCGTTTATTGTCTGCCATAGTGTTCCTCTCTAAATATGCGCTTTCCACATATAAATGGACTTGGAGATGCCCAAACGGGCATCTCCTGTTTCTTTAATTAGGTTTTGTCTTCAAAATCTGCGTTATAGTAGTTTCCGTCGCCGGCGTCTGCGCCTTCAGCTCCGCCCTGGCCCTGAGCCTCTGCCTGAGCCTTGTAAAGCTTTTCAGCAAGCGGATAGAACGACTTTTCAAGAGCCTCGGTATCAGCCTTGATAGCATCCGTGTTGCCACCCTTGATGGTTTCACGAAGCTTTTCGATAGCCGCATTTACGGGAGCTTTATCGTCCTCGGTAATCTTATCGCCGAGCTCAGTCATGGTCTTTTCGGTCTGGAAAATAGCGTTTTCTGCGTGGTTCTTAACCTCAACCGCTTCTTTCTGCTTCTTATCCTCTTCAGCAAATTTCTCTGCCTCGTGAACCGCCTTTTCAATATCTTCCTTGGACATATTGGTCGAGGAAGTGATGGTGATGTGCTGCTCTTTTCCGGTTCCCTTGTCGCAAGCGGTTACGTTTACGATACCGTTAGCGTCGATGTCGAAGGTAACCTCGATCTGAGGAACTCCACGGGGAGCGGAAGGAATACCGTCAAGAATGAATCTGCCAAGAGTGGTGTTGCCTGCCGCCATTTCACGCTCACCCTGAAGAACGTGAATTTCAACGGAGGTCTGACCGTCTGCCGCAGTAGAGTAAACCTGGCTCTTCTTTACGGGAATAGTGGTGTTTCTTTCAATAATCTTATTGAACACGCCGCCGAGGGTTTCAATACCGAGAGAAAGGGGAGTTACGTCAAGAAGAAGAACGTCTTTAATGTCGCCGCCAAGAACGCCGCCCTGAATTGCAGCGCCGATAGCTACGCACTCGTCGGGGTTTATTCCCTTGAAGGGCTCCTTGCCGATAAACTTCTTAACTGCTTCCTGAACTGCAGGGATTCTTGTAGAACCACCTACGAGGAGGATCTTATCGATGTCAGAAGGTGAGATTGAAGCATCGCTCATAGCACGCTTAACAGGATCCATTGTCTTCTGAACGAGGTCAGCTGTGAGCTCATCGAACTTAGCTCTTGTGAGTGTTGCTTCGAAGTGCTTGGGTCCCGTTGCATCAGCGGTGATGAAGGGAAGTGAGATGTTAGATGACATAACGCCTGAAAGCTCGATC
>JAZRGJ010000064.1:0-2968 GCA_045644125.1 Eubacteriales bacterium
CCGTATATCGTCGGTCTTGCAAAAGCGCTCGAAATCGCAAAAGAAAAGCTCCCCGACCTACCCCGTGTCGCAAAAATGCGTGATAGACTTATAGCTGAATTAACAAAAATACCGTATTCAAAGCTTAACGGACATAAGGATTTGCGCCTTGCCGGCAACGTAAATATCGGATTTGAATTTATCGAGGGCGAAAGCATGCTCTTGTGGCTTGACATTTCCGGAATTTGCGCTTCAACGGGCTCTGCTTGCTCGTCTGCTTCTCTTGAAGCGTCGCACGTTCTTTTGGCAATGGGCGTCCCTCACGAGAAGGCTCACGGCTCTCTCCGTCTTTCTCTTTCTCACGAAACCACGGACGAGGACGTTGACTATATAATCGAAACCTTACCCGGAATCGTAAAAAGACTCAGAGAGATGAGTCCGCTTTGGGAAGACGTAAAGGATAAATAATTGAAAAGGAAATATAAAAATGCAGTACAGTGAAAAAGTAATGGACCATTTCGCAAACCCCAGAAACGTTGGCGAAATCGAAGATGCCGACGGCGTTGGCGTAGTAGGCAACGCAAAATGCGGCGACATAATGAAAATATATCTTAAAATTGACGAGGACGACGTAATTTCCGATTGCAAATTCAAAACTTTCGGTTGCGGCGCAGCTATAGCAACCTCCTCAATGGCGACTGAGCTTATAAAGGGCAAAAAGGTTGAAGAAGCCTTGAAGCTTACCAACAGCGCCGTTGTTGAAGCTCTTGAAGGATTGCCGCCCGTTAAGGTGCATTGCTCCGTTCTTGCGGAGGAGGCTGTTAAAACTGCCGTTGCCGATTACTACAACAAAATCGGAAGACCTGTTGATTTTGAGATAGAAACCGATAGGGACGAGCATCATTAAATCAAAAGGGGCGTCTTGCGCCCCTTTAAAGTTATGCGAAAGGAGCGCTTTATGAAAGTTTTGCTTGGAATGAGCGGCGGAGTTGACAGTACTTACGCCGTGACTGAGCTCAGACGCATGGGCTACGAGGTTTTCGGCGCCGTCGTTTTGATGCACGAATACACCGAAACGGAAGAAGCGAAGCTTGCGGCGGAAGCTCTCGGCGTTCCGCTTTACGTTATAGACGGAACTTCGCTTTTTGAAGAAAAGGTCGTTTCTCTCTTTGCAAAAGAGTACCGCGCGGGCAGAACTCCGAATCCTTGCATCGTTTGCAACAGAGAGGTTAAATTTAAGCTTCTCTTGGATTTTGCCTTGAAAAACGGCTTCGATAAGATCGCTACGGGACACTATGCGGATATAGCTGAAATTTCGGATTCCTTTGGCGTTCGTTACGCGCTTAAACGCTCGAAAGATTCGAAAAAGGATCAGACTTATATGCTCTGGCGACTTCCGCAAGAGGCTCTCTCTCATCTTGTTTTTCCTCTTTCGAATATGGTTAAAGAGGACGTAAGGCTTGCGGCTGAAAAAATGGAGCTTCGCGCGGCTTACCGAGGCGAAAGTCAGGAGATATGCTTCATTCCCGACGGAGATTATGCGGCGTATATCGAAAAATACTCCGGAAAATGCCCCGAGGGCAATTTTATAGACGAATCCGGTAAGATACTCGGCCGCCACAAAGGTATCGTTCATTATACGGTAGGGCAGAGAAAAGGCCTTGGAATTGCTCTCGGCGAGCGCGCTTTTATAACCAAAATAGATCCCGTTACCAACGATATTACCCTCAGTACAAACGATACGTATTCCGAAAGCTTTTTCGTTTCGGATATGATTTTTTCGGGACTTTTCGAGCCTGAAGCGGGCTGCGAAATGGAGCTTGACGTGAAGCATCGCTACCTTGCGCCGCTTGCAAAAGCGCGCGTTTTATTTCTCGGCGAGGGCAGAGCGAAGGTCACGCTGCCTCTTCCGATAAGAGCCGTAACTCCCGGACAATCCGCCGTTTTTTACAGCGACGGAGTCGTTATGGCGGGCGGAATTATCGATTGAAAATCGGACGCGAGACATATATAAATAAGGAAAAAAGGACGGAATGATGGCGAAAAACGCCTCGTGACGTTCTTTTTCTATTTTTTTATTAGTAGAAAAAAACGACTTTTTTTTGTGTATTTTGCACATAGCGGAAAACGCTTTCGGCATAGTGTACAAAAAGGTTTATCAGGGCGAAATATAGTAAATATAGTTTACTTTCCCCCGATAAAACCGACAAAAACCGTTGAAAACATTAAAAAATTAGGTAAAAACGATTTACATTCGTGGATTTTTAAAAAATAGATCGCAAAAACATGACAACTAATGTTTACATTTCATGAAAAGTTTTGGCGAACGAGCGTTTATTTTCTATATAAAACAAAATACTCCTTATTTTTCAAGTATTGACTTTTCGGGCCGCGTATGTTATAATTCTACTCGTACTAATGTGCGTATTGCGCCTATTCGCAATTTGCGCTTGTAAAAGTATGAAATTTTGGAGGAAATCATTTCATGAAGAGAAAGTTGTTTCAGAGAGCAATGTGTTTTCTACTTTCTGTGACACTCTTGCTGGGTATCGGCGGAGTTAAAACTTCCGCTGCTGAAAGTGACAGCACCGTGAAGCACGGCTCAAACCGCGATACCGCGAATTCGCTTGAAGAGATGAAGCAGCTCGTTGGCGTAATGTCATACGAGGAATATCTTCAGACGAACGGTGAAGCTGCCGTTAATCCGGAGCTTGACACGATTTTCGTTGACGTTACCAAGTTCAGCGGAAACGGCGAGATTGTTGCCGACAGTGAAGTTTGCGCAGATTCTTTCTACGCAAATCAGACCTACTGGGAAGGCTTCGAAAAAGACGATTGGGGAAGTTCGATATATCTTCCCGCTACAGGTTCTACGACCTGGACATTTAACGTTCCGGACGGAGCTGAAGGTTACTATTACATTAAAATTCAATACTACAGCTGCATGACCGATGAGAGCAGCGTCAGCTCGATAGAGCGTAAGCTTCTT
>JAZRGJ010000065.1:0-2132 GCA_045644125.1 Eubacteriales bacterium
TAAGCTTGGGCTATTTTTTTCGGAATTTTGGCTTTTTCGGCAAGAATGGAGAAGAAAAAATGAAACTCATTTATCGTCCAAATGACAAACCCACAACGCAAAAAACCATAATTTTTGCAATCCAGCAGTTGCTTGCGATCATGGCGGCAACAATTGCGGTTCCGGCTATTATCAACGATAAAGCTGCAATTTCTCCGGATATGACCGCAGCGGCGGCGCTTTTCGGAGCAGGTGTCGGAACGCTTGTCTACTTGCTTTTCACTAATTTCAAAAGCCCCGTTTTCCTTGGCTCGTCGTTCGCTTTTATAGGCCCGATGCTTGCGGCGTTTAACGGAGCGCTTACCGCAACATATCTTGGTTATTTCGGTATTATCATAGGCGCAGTTCTTGCGTCTCTTGTTTACGTAGCTCTCTCTTTCATTGTTAAATACGCCGGAATATCTTGGATAAACAAGCTTATGCCGCCGGTCGTTATCGGACCTACGGTTGCGCTTATCGGTCTTTCGCTTTCAAGCTCCGCTATCAAGAGCGTTTTCTCATACACCCTTGACGATATGCCGGCAGCGTTTGAAATGACCGCAAACGTTTGGCTCTCGCTCATTTGCGCTCTCGTAACTCTCTTTACAGTAGTTATCTGTTCAACTTACGGCAAAAAGATGATGAAGCTTATCCCCTTTATCATCGGTATACTTGCAGGATATGCCGTTGCTCTTATATTCACCGTTATCGGTTATATCGCAGGCGCAGATGCGCTTAAAGTAATCGATTTCGCTCCCTTCAAGGCTCTCGTTGATGACGGAGTAAAGTTTGAAACCTTCCTTGCCGTTCCCGAATTTTCCTTTGTGAAAGCGGTTAAAGGCGTTAAGGATATGTCATGGTCCTACTTTGCAACCGTTGCCGTTGCCTATATCCCCGTTGCTTTCGTTGTATTTGCGGAGCATATAGCTGACCACAAAAATCTTTCTTCCATAATCGAAGAAGATCTTCTCAAGGATCCCGGTCTTGATAAAACCCTCCTTGGCGACGGTATCGGCTCTATGGCAGGCGCAATTTTCGGCGGTTGCCCCAACACCACGTACGGTGAGTCTGTCGGTTGCGTTGCTATCACCAGAAACGCATCTATCGTAACGATCTTCACAACGGCTCTTATGGCTATGGGAATCTCGTTCCTTTCTCCTTTCGTTGCATTCCTTGATTCTATCCCCGGATGCGTAATGGGTGGCGTTTGCATCACTCTTTACGGCTTTATCGCAGTATCCGGTCTTAAGATGATTCAAAAAGTTGACTTTGAAAAGAGCCAGAATCTCTTCACCGCATCCGCAATTCTTATCCCCGGCATCGGCGGATTTGCTATGCAGATAGGTAAGGTAACTATAACCAATATCGCTTGCGCTCTTATCCTCGGTATTCTCGTTAACACGACGCTCTCCCTTATCGGAAAGTACGTTAAAAAAGACGAAGACAGCTCCGACGAAGAGTAATCCAAATTAAATAGTTAAGGCAGAGCGTCAATTGAGCGCTCTGCCTTTTTGATATTATTTTTTGGTTTTTGCGTTTGTAAAAGCGGCTTTGTTCTTATCCGCAACTTGAGTTATGGACTTTATAACTTTCGTGGGGTAGAGCCACCAATCGCGGCACCATACTCTCATTACGGTCCAACCTCTCGCTTCAAGGAATTTGGGCTTGTAAACGTCACGCTCCATAGTAGACTCCGAAGAGAGAAGAGCATCTTTATCAAGCTCGATACCAACGAGGTATCTGTCGGTTTCCTCGTCGTAGATTGCAAGGGATATTCGGCTGTTTCTGTCACCGAGCGCGGTGTCAACCTTGTAACCGAGCTTTTCAAGCTTTTCTTTCATCTTTTCCTCAACGGGTATGAGCTTCGTGATGGGTTCACGCTCAACGAACTCTGCGCTCGTTATATCCGAAAGAATTGCCTTTTTCTCTGCGTTATCACCGGCGGAAACGGCTCTTGCATACATAAGATATTTCTTAAGAAGCTTGGGACCTGCATTTTTCGAGCCGTCAACTCGAAGCGCTTCGGGTTCAATACTCGTAACCACGATAATTTTGGATTTCGCTCTCGTGATTGCAACGTTGAGACGGTTTTCGCCGCCCTCGGCAGAAAGCGA
>JAZRGJ010000066.1:0-9740 GCA_045644125.1 Eubacteriales bacterium
CTTGGCAAGGTGGCGCTCTACCAAATGAGCTAAATCCGCGGAATGGTGCCTCCGGTCGGAATCGAACCAACGACACGAGGATTTTCAGTCCTCTGCTCTACCAACTGAGCTACAGAGGCATAAGAATGGCGACTCGGATGGGGCTCGAACCCACGACCTCTAGCGTGACAGGCTAGCGCTCTAACCAACTGAGCTACCAAGCCATTCTTATACTTGGTTATAAAACCATGGTGGAAAGTACAGGGCTCGGTCTCGCGCGAACTGCGCGCTCGGTCTTCCGCGGTCGCGAACGTCCACCGGAAGTTCGCTCTGTGCCGCTTCCCCTTCGAGCCGCTTTGTGCGAAGCGAAGTTTGAGCCTCAATATTTTCTTGGTGGAAAGTACAGGGCTCGAACCTGTGACCCTCTGCTTGTAAGGCAGATGCTCTCCCAACTGAGCTAACCTTCCGCTTTATTTGCGCCCTAATAGTATATCAAAGAGAAATCCGTTTGTCAATAGGTTTTCGAAAAAACTTAAAAAAAATTTTCAACAAGCGTATTTTGCCCCGAAAAATTAGAAAAAATCATTGACTTAACTACCGTTTGGTGCTACACTTTACGTAGAATTTTTCTTCAGGGGGATTTTTTATGAAATTCGCAATTATCGGACTCGGAGGAAGGGGCAGCACCTACGCTCATTTCATAAAATATTACGGCAGCGAGGTAGTTGCCGTTTGCGATGCGGACCTTGCGAAAAAGGAGCTTGCGACAAAATACGGCGTTAGCGAAGAAAACTTTTTCACCGACGAAAACGAGTTTTTCAAGAAAGGCAAGCTCGCCGACGCGCTCGTTATCGCAACCATGGATTCCCTGCATTACAGACAAGCCAAAAAGGGATTGGAGCTTGGCTACGACCTGCTTCTTGAAAAGCCGATTGCCATGACGCTTGAGGAGTGCCGTGATATAAAAGATACGGCGGTAAAGCTCGGTCGCAAGGTCGTCGTTTGCCACGTTTTAAGATACTCGCCCATGTACGTTAAGATAAAAGAGCTTCTCGACGGGGGCGCAATAGGCGACGTTATTTCCCTTGAAATGACCGAAAACATCGGTTTTTACCATTATGCGCACTCGTATTGCCGAGGAAATTGGCGCAACACCGACGTAAGCACTCCGCTTGTCGTTGCGAAAAACTGTCACGATACGGACATGATATGCTGGCTTCTTGACAAAAAGTGGCTCTCCGTTTCATCCGTCGGAAGCCTTAAATTCTTCAGAAAAGAAAATGCGCCCGAGGGAAGCGCCGAGCGTTGCTCCGATTGCCAATTTAAGAACACTTGCATTTACAGCGCATTCAGAATTTACAACAACGAGGATTTTGAAAAGGCGGCAGGCCTCGCAGCTCACGGAAAGCTCGGCTCGACGCGCGAGGAGATAAACAAAAATCTTTCCGACCCCGAAAACCTTTACGGCAGATGCGTTTTCCATTGCGACAATAACGTTGCCGACAATCAGATAATGAACGCCGTTTTCGAGGATGACGTCACCGTCCAGTTTAAAACGATAGCGCACACCAATTCCCTCGCCCGTGAGATAAAGATATTCGGCACAAAGGGTATGCTCTACAGAGCTCCCGACAAAAAGAGCCTTTTGGTTGAAATGCTTGACGGAGAAACCGTAAGGCACACGTACGAAGAGCCCATCGGCGGATATGCGCACCATGCGGGCGGCGACGTTGCTATCGTTAAGCAATTTATCGAATACGTTGAAACGGGCAAAAAGGCGAAAAACATAACCGATATAACGGATTCCATTATGGGACACGCGCTTGCGTTTCTTGCGGAGGAATCAAGACTTAATTCCGGAAAGGTTTACTTTAACGAATATTGATTCTTAAGTAACTAATAATTAAATGACTAACAAATAAAGGTAGAGGTACTGAATTTCAATACTTCTACCTTTTTTCGCCGATACGGCGTTTTAATTTTCAAGCAAGAATTTTTTGATTTGCTCCTTGATTTGCGACATTCCCAAAACGTTCGGGTGGCCGCTCTGCTTGCCTATATCGGAAAGCTCAAGGTAATAAACGCCGTTATGCTCGGACGCCGTTTTCATCATTTCGGCAATTTCGGGCTTGAGCCCCGTGTTTATCACGGAAATGATATTAGCCTCGGGCAAGAGCGCCTTTACTTTCTGAATAAAATACGATACCGCGGGGAGCGCGGAATAAAAATCCTCTCTTTCAAAGCCGTCAAGCTTCGATTCGCCAAGAGGCGCGTTTGCCCAGCTGTCGTTTGTGCCGCCAAAGATAATGACCGTGTCTATTTTCTCACGGAAGAAGCCCTCCGCTTCAAGCTTTAAAAGCCTTGCTATGAACGATTTTTCGCCCGAAAGGTCCTCTCCGCCGTAGCCCGTAAAGCAGATGGTTGAGCCTGACCACGAGTCGTTTCTTACGATATTCAAATCAAGCTCGTGTGACAAGGGATACCACCAGGTGTCCTCAACTCTGAATACGTCAGTCTGATCGGATGGACGGCCCGGGCCGTACCAATAGCTGTATCCCTCGGGGACAAAGCCTTTAAAGGTTGAATAGCTATCGCCGAAAATTACTACGTCTTTAATGGGTTTTTTAAGCTTCATGACTTTTCCTCTATTGAAGTGTTTTTATTTTTCGGTGAGAAGCCGAAATAAGAAAGATAAGCTCGGTAAAAGGTTGGATAATTCGAAAATCCGCACTCGTGATAAACGTCGGTCGGTTTTCTTCCTTTTGATATTTCTATGTGCGCAAGGAGAATTTTCTTGTTTCTTACGTATTGCATAACGCCTATTTGAAGCTCGGATTTAAAAAGATGCATTATGTAAGACTTAGAGAAGAAAGGAGCCTCGCTTATATCGTCAACGCTGTTTATCGAGTTAACGTGAGTGTTTATATAATTGATTATCTTCTGGCAATTCGTGAGCTTTGTGGGGATTTTGCCCTCGGGCGTGGGATTTGCGTCCTCAAGCGCTATGAGAATGGCGGTTAAAAGACTTTTGCAAAATTCAACGTCGTGCGCAGGGCTTTTCTCAAGCTTTTCGTGAAGTGAGCGCACGAGATTGAAAAAGAGAGAGTTTTCACCGAGGCTGAGCTTTTCGCCCTTTGAAAAAATCTTCTCGATAAGCTCGGGCGCAGAAGTCATTTCCGGCGTGAAAATCAAACAGTATCTTCTGTAGGGCGATTCAAAAATGCAATTGCCGAAGTGATACTGAGCCGGCTTTATCAGCAAAACGTCGCCTTTCTTCATAACGTATTGCCTGTCCTCTACCGTAAACCCAACGTCACCGCCGTCAAAATACATTATCTCGTAGCATGGGTGAATATGCTTTTTAAAATTCGTAACGCCCGTGGCGTCCGTTTCCTTAACCTGAAATATAAAATTTTCGGTTTGATGCTTAAAATCTATAATTTCCGTTTTCATAAAACTACTATAACACAAGTTTTAAGTTTTGTAAAGCATTTTTTGTAATATTATTTGCAAAATTTGCAATTCCATTTCAGAAACAACAATGATATAATTGTTATACTACTGTTTTTTGGGAGAATTTTCTATGAAAAAACCGGAACATATGCTGACGGGAGTTGCTATAGGCGACTTCAAATTCACACCCGAAACATTTTTCGACGATATAAAGAAATACGGCGACGGAAAGGTTTTCAATTACCTTTCCATGAAAACGATGGTTCCCTCTCGGGAGAACGAGCCGATAACGAAAGAATTTCTCTTCGAGGCGGCAAAATATATGCGCGATCACGGAATTTATTTCACGGTGAGAAGCGATTACAGAAAAGTTATGTCGGGGCCCGATCCGCTTTACGACAAAGAGATCGTTAAAGAGCTTCAGGAAATTGCGGGCGAATATTTCCTCGGAAACGAAGTCCTTGAGTTCGGCGGCTTTTACACGAGCAAGGCGCGCGGATACAGACAGGTTAAAAAGGGCAAAACGAAAAATTCCGAGCACTATCTTTCAAACCCCGTCGCAAATATACAAAACGCAAAAGAAGCGAAAGAAACTTACATAAAAAAACTCCGCGAGGTTATCACCCCCATGCGTGAAGCGGGAACGACGCTCGTTTCGGCGCTTGAAGCGGTAACGCTTTTCCCCTATACCTACGAGGCGGGAGTTGATTTCTGCACGGTTGAGGTTGCGCCTCGAAATATGGAGCAGATACTCGCCTTTGCAAGAGGCTCGCAGCGCGCTTACGAGAAAAATTTCCTCGGCGGCTGGTGCGCTCACGAATGGTACGGCGGAAACAGAAACGACGATCCATTAAAGCCGAAGCGTTTCGTTCTCGACTATATGACGTCTTACATGGCGGGACTCGATTTTATATGTCTTGAATCGGGATACTCCGACATTCACACCTTTGGCGATAATTTCCCCGAGGACCACCCCATAGTTCAGGAGAATTTGAGAATAACGCGCGATTTTGCGGAATTTACGAAAAAGGATAAGCGCCTTGAAAAAGGGCCTATTTCAAAGGTGGCTTTCGTTCAAGGAAACCTTGACGGCTTCGGCTGGGGCAACTCTTCAAGCCTTTGGGGACAGTACGGCGTGGAAAAATGGGGCTTTGCCTCACCCGAATTCTCTTACCGTATTCTTGACGAGGTTTACACCTCGATTCCCTGGTGCGACACAAAGAATTTCGGTGACTACGATTATAGCCACGCACCCGCTTTCGGTCAGTACGACGTTATCCCCGCCACCACCCCGTGTCACGTTATGAAACAATACGACTGGGTAATTTTCTGCGGCTGGAATACTATGACGAAAGAGATTTACGAAACTCTCAAAGAGTACGTCAAGGGCGGCGGAAATCTTCTTATCACGGCGGCTCATATAAGAACGGGCATCGAGCGAGATAAAAAAGGCGAGATACTTGACGCCGACTGGGAAGAGCTTCTCGGAGCGAAAATCTCAAACGCAACGTTCCGCACGAACGACGGCTTTAAATTTGACAGAAACAGCATTGTTCCCGGCGTACTTTACCCCGGAACGACCTCGTTTATGTGCGACCCTTGCTGGTCGGCGGGCTATACGGACTACGTAACGCTTGAGCCTACGACAGCTCACGTTGCGGCATATCTTGCGGATAGCTTTGCGCCCTCGCCCGAGCATCAGTGGCCCGCAATTATCGAAAACAAGTACGGCGAGGGTAACGTTATTTTCATGGCAAACTCCGACTACCCCGGCGCGCCCGAGGTTTATCCTCTTTACAAAATGATGGTTAAGGCGGCGCTTGCGGCAAGCCACAGAACGAGCGAGCTTAAGCTCATAGCAAGCGATAAAATCCGCTTTGCAGTTTATGAAAACGACGAAAAATACAAGATTTACATACTCAACACAGACTTTAATTTCGAGCAGCGCGCCCGTATAATCTATAAGGGCGAGAGCATTGACAAAACGATTGATTCGACAAGCTTCGAAATTCTTGAAATAGATAAATAAGGGATTTTTATTTATGATAGACGGAAATATTTTCTTCAAGCACATAAAGGATTGGATAGTATATTCACAGCAATTTATTTACACCCTCAAAGAGCGCCCCGAGCTTTCGTGCTTTTGCCTCGGCTCAAATGCGGGCGGAAATTCCTGGGGCATGCAAACCAATCAAAAGGCGCTGGCGGCGTTCATTATCGCCTCGTACGACGACGGAATTGATTGGACGGGCACGGGACTTAGCGCAGAAAAGGTGAGAGAGCAAGGCAAAGCTATGCTTCGCTTTACGTTTGAAAGCCATCTCGTAGGCTCGCACTGTTGCACCGACGGCTCAAAGTGGGGGCACAACTGGATAAGCACGCTCGGCACGGCGAGAATGATGCACGCGGTTAATGCAATCTGGGACGAGCTCACGGATTACGACCGCGAGCTTATGAAGCGTGTTTTTATATCCGAGGCGGATTGGCTGCTTAACGAATATCCCATCAAAGCGGGACTCACGAAAGACAATCACCCCGAGAGCAATATATGGAACGGAGCTCTTCTTTATCAGACGGCTTGCCTTTACCCAGACGCTCCCAACGCAAAAGCCTACAAGGACAAGGCGACACGCTTTTTAATCAACGGAATCTCAAAGCCCGAGGACGAAAAAAGTGACACGGTATACGACGGAATAAAGGTCAGCGACGCTTTCGTCGGCGCAAATATGTTTGACACTATGGCGTGCAATCACCACGGCTATATGAACGTCGGATATATGGTTATATGTCTGTCAAACCTCGCAATGCTCTACTTCTGGTGTCGGGAGCGCGGCTTTGATTTGCCCGAAGCTTTCGACCATCACGTCCTTGAAGCGTGGGAGCTTATAAGAGCCTCTACCTTTGACGACGGCAGACTCTGGCGCATTGGCGGCGACACGCGAGTCAGATATTGCTACTGTCAGGACTATGCGCTTCCCATGTGGGCGCTTATGTCGGAAAAGTACGGCGTTGACTGCGACAGCTTGATTCTCGGCTGGCTTTCTCAGGTTGAAAAAGAGGTTAAGAATAACGGCGACGGTTCTTTCCTTTCGGACAGACTTGATTATATGCTCAAAACCACGCCTTATTACTACACTCGCCTTGAAAGCGACAGAGCTTGCACGCTCACAATGCTTGGACACTGGCGCAAGAAATTTGCGCTGGACGGCAAAAAAACACCCCCGATTTTAAAGAATTGGTACGACGAATACCACGGAAGTATTCTTGTAAGAGGCAAAAATCGCAAGGCGTCTTTCACCTGGCTTGCAGGTCAGCGCCCAACGGCAATTTTCGTTCCGAGTGACGACAGCGCCCTCGCCGAGTGGCAGCAAAATGCGGCGGGCTCGGTTTCTTCTTTCGGCGCTATGAACGAGGATAGAATTATCGAGCATAAGGAATTCACCTTTGACGGAGGATTTTTAACCTACGGAAAATCGGCGTCGGAAAGCAGACGCTTCTATTGCGAGGGCTACAGATACGACACGCCCGCAATAAAAACTCTTGCTTACGCGCTTCTTCCCGACGACGCTACGGCGCTTGTGATACAAAGGGCTGTGTCACCCAACAGAGTTTACGCAAAATCTTACGCAAGCGTTATGCTACGCATACCGAACGATTTATATAACGGCAACGTAAGAAACTATGAAACGGAAAACGAAATCTTTACGCTTTTGGGCGGAAGATTTGCGAAAGAAGATGTAAGGGAGCTTGGCGCATGGTTAAGCGTTGACGGAAAAATGGGCATCGCCTCCCCCGACAGCTTAAATCTTAAGTCACCGAAATGCCGACAGATTGATATAGTTATCAACGATATTCAGGATTCAAACCGAGAGGGATACGGCACGCTTTACTGTAACGACGTTACAGCCGCCTTTTCCGATACGCCGAGGTGGTTTAATCCCGGTGACGAAATATACAAAGCGGCTTTCGCTCTTAATATAGGCGACGAAAATGACACAAAAGCACTTTCGCAAAGCCTTGAAAAAGTTGACACGGGTACGCTCGTTTCCTTAAAAGCTCTCGGAAAAGACGGCGTTTACTATATTCTCACGGTAAACTTCGGCGACGGGCCCGAAACGGCGGAAATTCCCACGGGCTTCAAGCTTCTTTCGGGAGATACGAAGCTTGCGCCGGGCGCTGCGGCGCTGTTCCGAGGTGAGTGATATGGAAAAAATAAAACTCGCTTCATCGGAGCTTTACGTTTCAAAAATGTCGCTCGGCACGATGTATTTCGGCTGGAAAACTCCCGACGAAGACGGACTTCGCAGCATGGACGAATACAAAGCGGCGGGCGGAAACTTTATCGACACAGCAAACGTTTATTCACGCCGCCTGGCGCCCGACAAGGATTTTTACGGAAAAGATTTCAAGGAATACCGTGAGGGCACGAGCGAAAAGCTTATCGGAAAGTGGCTTAAGGGGCAAAAGCGAGAGGATTTCGTCATCGCCTCAAAGGTGGGCTTCCGCTATCCCGGAATCGAGCTTGGCACGAGCCCCTCGCAAATCCGAGAGGAATGTGAGAAGAGCTTAAAAAGGCTCGGCACGGATTATATCGACCTTTATTACTTACATATGGACGACGAGAATACGACGCTTTTCGACTCTCTTTATACCTTGACAGAGCTTAAAAAAGAGGGTAAAATAAGGCATATAGGCTTAAGCAATTTCAAAACGGAGCGCATTATAGAAGCCGACGAAATCGCAGAAAAAGAGGGCCTTGAGAAAATCGTTGCGGTACAGCAAAGATACACTTACCTCAAGCCCCGTGACGATGCGGATTTCGGACGCCAGGCATCCGCCGACGACGCTCTTTTTGAATATGCGAAGAAAACGGGGCTTTCGCTCCTTGCGTATTCGCCGCTCCTTTCGGGCTATTACGTTGACAGAACGAAAAAGATACCCGAGCAGTATCTTACTGAGGATACCGACGCAAGAATTGAAAAGCTTCACCGCGTTGCAAATAAGCTCGGCATATCGCCGACTCAGCTCGTTTACGCATGGCTTTTAAATCTTTCGCCCACGGTTTTGCCGATAGTGGCAACGAGCCGCAGCGAGCAATTCCGTGAAGCCCTCTCGGCTTTCGAGCTGAAATTACCGGAAAACATTATGAACGAATTAAAATGAACAGGAGATATAAAAAATGGCAGAAGTAAGAACACTTAAAAAAGATGCGCTCACCGTCAGAGTTTTTGACTCTCGCGCAAGCATGGGAGAAGCAGCCGCAAAGCAGGCGGCAGGCTGGATTTCCGACGTCCTCAAAGAAAAGAACGAGGTTAACATCATTTTCGCCGCAGCTCCCTCGCAGAACGAATTTTTGGCATCATTATGTAAAGAAAACGTTACGTGGGAACGTGTTAACGCATTCCATATGGACGAATATATAGGACTCCCCGAGGATGCGCCCCAGGGCTTTGCGAATTTCCTTCGCCGCTCGATTTTCGATCTCGTTCCTTTCAAGGCGGTTTATTGCCTTAACGGACAGAATCCCGATCCCGAAGCGGAGTGCAAAAGATACGAAAAGCTTCTTCTTGACAATCCTGCCGACATCGTATTTATGGGTATCGGCGAAAACGCTCACTTAGCTTTCTGCGACCCCGGCGTTGCATTCTTTGACGATCCCGAAAACGTTAAGATAGTTAAGCTTGCGGAAACCTGCCGCAACCAGCAGGTAAACGACGGCTGCTTCAAAACTCTTGACGAAGTTCCCACCCATGCGCTCACTCTTACAGTTCCCATCATGATGCGTGTTCCCCACGTTATGCTCGTTGCCCCCACGGCTCTTAAGGCTAACGCAATAAAGAATACCGTTCTCGGCCCCGTTGACGAGATGGTTCCCGCATCTGCGGTGCGTACTCATAAAATAGGCGCAACGCTTTACACCGACGAAGCGGGCGCATCGTTAATCTGATTTTGAGAGGCCAATATTATGACTACACTTTTTAAAAACGCAAAGCTTGTGCTTGAAAACGACGTAATTTTCGGCGGGCTTTCGGTTGAAAACGGCAAAATAAAGGAAATTTTCGAGGGCGAAGTTCCCGAATTATGCGCCGACGGGGTAGTTGATTGCGAGGGTAAATATCTTTCCCCCGGATTTATCGACGTTCACGTTCACGGAGGTGACGGCGGTTACTTTATGTCAGGCGAGCGCGAAGAGATTGACGCTACCTGCAAAATGCATATGAAGCACGGAACGACCTCTATGACGCCCGCTATTTCCGCAGCTCCCAAGGACGTTATTATAAAGTCGTTCACGGGTATTACGGAATACG
>JAZRGJ010000067.1:0-4904 GCA_045644125.1 Eubacteriales bacterium
AAAAGATCAACGGTGTTCTGCCAGAGCTTTTCAAACCATACCATGCTGTCTTCGGGCTTGCAGACAACGATCATTTGCTGTTTTTCAAACTGGTGGATACGATAAACACCGCGTTCTTCGATGCCGTGTGCGCCTTTTTCTTTGCGGAAATGGACGCTATGATGTATAAAATCGAGGGCGAGGACCTTTATCTTATCGGTACGAGCGAACATTCTATGATTGGTAAGTTCATTGATAGAATTTTGCCCGAAAGCTCACTTCCCGAAACCCTTACCTCGTATTCTCCCTGCTTCCGTAAGGAAAAGGGCGCTCACGGAATTGAAGAGCGCGGCGTTTACCGTATTCACCAGTTTGAAAAGCAGGAAATGATAGTCGTTTGTAAGCCTGAGGATTCTAAGGCTTGGTTTGAAAAGCTCTGGCAGAACACCGTTGACCTCTTCAGAACTCTCGATATTCCCGTAAGAACGCTTGAGTGTTGCTCAGGTGACCTTGCAGACCTTAAGGTTAAGTCTATCGACGTTGAGGCTTGGTCGCCCCGTCAGAAGAAGTATTTTGTGGTTGGCTCTTGCTCTAACCTTGGCGATGCGCAGGCTCGCAGACTTAAGATACGTGTAAAGGGCAACGAGGGAACTTACTTTGCGCACACCCTCAATAACACGGTTGTAGCTCCTCCGAGAATGCTTATCGCATTCCTTGAAAACAATCTTAATGCCGACGGCTCGGTTAATATTCCCGTAGCTCTCCGTTCTTACATGGGCGGCAAGGATAAAATTCTTCCCAAAAGATGAAGAGCGTTTTAGTTCTTGCAGGAGCTTCCGGCGTCGGTAAAACCAGCGTTGCGTCGGAGATTTTAACGAATAACGGCAGCTATAAGCTCATTCGCTCCGCAACGACACGCTCACCGCGAGGCGACGGACACGACGGCGAGTATATTTATTTTTCGGAATCGGAATTTTCTCAGTTGATTTCCCGTGGCGAGCTTCTTGAATATATGAATTACGGCGGTAATTTTTACGGAACTCCAAAGTCGGAAATCGAGGCGGCGTTTGCCGAGGATAAAATTCCGCTTTTGATTCTCGATCTTGCGGGCGTTAAGTCTTTGAGAGAGAAAAAGCTCGATTTTTCCGTATTCATCTTCTATATTTACGACGATATAAAGGTGATTGAGAAAAGGCTCTACGAAAGGGAGCTTGCAAAATCTCCATCGCTTACGGCGCTTGAAACCTTTATGAAGCGCAAAACGGCAAATATCGCCGATTACGCTTCGCTCCCCGAAATTGCGGATAAATTCGACGCTTTCGTTAAAAACGAGGTGATTTCGGATTCTGCCGAAAAAATCGTGAAGCTTCATTCCGATTTTTCTTCGGGAACTAAAAAAAGCGAGGATGAAAAATTTCGCATTGCAAAAGAGCTTTGCGCCTCCGTTTCATAACGTGATATTATTCAATAAAAAGAGCAAGAATAGAAGGTTTATCCTTTTACTCTTGCTCTTTTTTATATTTAATTAAACGTTTTTAAGCTTCATTTCAACTTCTTCACGAAGTACGTGCGTAAAATAGAACGTGTAGCCTATAAAGAGAATACTGAAAATCGTAACTACAACGCCAAACCAAGGAAGAGCGGAGCTGGTTACGGGACTTACCTGTCCGTTTGTTACTGAGAAGTGGATTTTCGGCTCAAGATAAAGATAAATTTCAATGAATTTAAGCGCCGCTTGCAAAAAAGCAAAGCCGACGAAGAACGAGAGGCGGATTTTTAAAGATTTATGATATTCTCGCTCGGTTCTTGAATAACGCTCGCTGTCGGGGGAAAGTCCCGTATTTTCTTTTATAAAAGAATTTAAGTAGAAAAACGTTGAAACTGCGAGGAAAGCAAAAGCTATAAGCTCGATTCCTGCGGTGATTACAACTGAAACGTATGCGCTTTTCACAGAGTTGTGCATTGATGAAAGGGTATTCGCTATATCTATGTAATCGTATTTCTTTAAAAAGTTTGCGGACAGTACGAAAGCGACGAGCGAAGCAAATGCGTATACCGCGCCCGAGATAAGCTGCGGGAGAAAGCTTTCTTTGACGGCGCGTCTTAATCTGAATAAAGGGAAGATGAGAAGCGAGGCGAAAATGAAGCCGGGGAAAATATTTATAAGCTCGGCATCCTCAAAAATCATGGGGTAGGTGAAAATTGAAGCCACGGCAATCGTCATAAACGCTCTGTTCGTTGCGCGGAGCTTGAGATTGCGCTCGTATTCCTTTTCGCTGGTTTCGCTTTTAAGGAAATTCAAAGAAGCGGTGAATTCTCCCTCTTGAAGAACGGCTTCTAAAAATTTCTTCGAGCGTCTAAGCCACGCCGAGCCGATAAAGAATCCGAGAGCCAGAGCAAGAAGAAGCGTTATAGGATAGAAACGGGAAAGCGGAGAGGGCATTATAAGTCCGTTAGCCGCAGTTCTCGTTAAAAGAAGAAATTCGGGAAGAGTATAAAGCAGACACTTCGTTATCACAAAGAAGATGGTGAGGTTTTTCAATTCCTCGGGGCGCATCTCACGCTTGTCCAATTTTGAAAGGGTGAATGGCTTTATAAGAGCGGATGCCGTGCCTCTTTCTCCGAGGTGGAAAAATGCGGTTGAAATATTCTTAATAAATCCAAATGTCAACAATATCTCAAGCGCCGCAAAAACGAGCGAAAGCATCGGGAAAATATCATTGTCAAGCGTGTTTCTTGAACGAATGAAAATCGCAAGTACAAAAGCGGGAGCTTTTGCGAGGGTGAGAAATGCAAGCTTCAGGGCTGAAGATCTTGCTTCCTCGAAATAAGGAGCCATAAGCGCAGGCTTCTCAAGCAGGCGCGCAAAAATAAAGTACGCCACGAAATCCGGAAGTAAGTCAACTATTTGTATATTGGGGTTGAAGAGAAAAACCAACGCAAAAACGATGAGCGACGCTGTTTTATTTTTCTGATTTGACATATTATTTTCGTCCTTTTTTCTTGGTTTTGCCGTTAAATTTTTTCACCTTATAGCTTGCGTATTCCTCGCCGCGCCGCTTTTCATTTTCACGGAATTTGTTAACCGCAGAAAACTTTGATTGCTTTTCTTCTCGCAAAAGATCCTCGGGCATACATATGCGCATATAGGCGGAATATATTGCCGTGAGGGCGTAAATCGTTACGATAAAGGTGTAAATCAAGGATAAAAGCGCAATAACGGCAAGCGCTTTTTGAGGAATAAGCTTATCAAGAGACGGAACTTCAAGAATGAGCGCTATCGAATATGCGATAATGATTCCAATGCGCGAGCTTTTCGCTTTGTCACGCAAAAGAGGCAACTCAACCTCGTCGGCAAGCTTTTTTATAGCCGAAAGGAAAAGGTAGCTTGATGCGCCGATAAGCGCGCAACGCAAAATACCGATTATTCCCGTGACGGTGGCGTTTTGCAATGCGTGAGTAAACATTCCCAAAAATTCAAACACAAGCTCGTAAACGCCGATTGCCGCAAAGGGAATGATAACGTAGTATCCACGCTTGAAATCGGGGCTTACCGAGGAGAGCTTATATGCGCCAAACATCATAATAAGCGCCGCTATAAGATCGGTATACGCATAATTGAATATATTCAAAAGAAGAAAATATCCTATAAATAAAGTACCGAAGCCCATTTTTTATATCCGTTTCTTTCTTTTACTGCGTGTCGTTTTGACCGCAGCATTTTTTGTATTTTTTGCCGCTTCCGCAAGGGCAGGGATCGTTTCTTCCGACCTTTTTCGAGCTTGCGGGTTTGTTAGATACGCGGGCTCTGCCGTCAAGGAAGCCCTCGTCGGTGGGTTTTGCAACCTCAACTCTTTGCGTGCTCTGCGTTTTCGGAACGACGGAGAGAATCTGTCTTACGGTGTCCTCTTTGATTTCGTCTATCATCTGGTCGAACATATCTCCGCTCTCAATGCGGTATACGGCAACCGGATCTCTTTGCGCATAAGAGTTAAGACCGACGTACTCCTTGAGCGCATCCATAGCTTCAAGGTGATCCATCCACTTCTTGTCAACGTTTTGAAGAAGAATTACCTTTTCAACCTCACGGAATGCATTTTCGGGGAAGCCCTCCGCATTGTTGAAAAGCTCCTCACGGGATTTGTGAAGTGAAAGCGCCGCTTCAACGAGCTCCACTTTCCATGCGTCTTTATCTATATTAAGAAGCTCGTCTTTCGTGTATTCAAAATTCTTCGAGTCCTTAACAAGACCGAGGTAGTGATTTTTGAATTCGTCAAACTTGTAATCCTCGGGGGAGTCGACGCCGAAGCAGAAATCAAAGGTAGACTCGACGGAGCTTATAATCATATTGACTATCTTTTCCTTGATGTCGTCGCTCGTGAGAACCTCGTGACGCTGACTGTATATAACGTTTCTTTGCTGGTTCATAACGTCGTCGTACGTGAGGACGTTTCTTCTGCGTGAGAAGTTGTTCGCTTCTATGCGTTTTTGAGCGGTTTCGATTGAGGATGAAAGGATTTTTGCGCTTATGGGCGTTGCTTCGTCAAGACCGAGCCTTGAAACGAAATTATAAAGTCGCTCGCCCGCGCCGAAAAGACGCATAAGGTCGTCTTGAAGAGAAAGGAAGAATTTCGATTCGCCGGGGTCGCCCTGACGTCCGCTTCGTCCTCTTAGCTGGTTGTCGATACGGCGGCTTTCGTGGCGCTCCGTACCGAGAATATATAAGCCGCCCGCCGCTCTTACAGCCTCAGCCTCGGGGGCGATTGCCGCTTTATGCTTCTCGTAAAGCTCACGGAAGGTTGCTTTTGCGGAAAGAATTTCCTCGTCGTCTGTTACGGCGCTACCCGTAGCCTTTGAGATAAGCGCTTCGTCAATGCCCATTTTGCGCATCTCACGCTTTGCCAAAAATTCGGGGTTGCCGCCGA
>JAZRGJ010000068.1:0-23300 GCA_045644125.1 Eubacteriales bacterium
TCTTCTTCTTCGATTTTCGCCTTTGCTTTAGCCTCGGCCTCAAGCTTTTCAGCTTCTGCCTTTGCCTTAGCTTCAGCTTCAGCCTTAGCGCAAGCCTCTGCTTCAAGCTTTGCCGCTTCTGCAGCTGCAGCTTCTTTTTCATCGGAATCCGTAAGAAGATTCTTCACGCCGGTGGAGAGCTTCTTTGCGCGGTTTGAAAAAGCGGAAACGATGCGCATAACGATAAACAGCGACAGAGCAACTATTACGAAGTTGATAATTGCCTGAACGAAGCTACCCCAAAGAATAGCTACCTCACTTTGAATAACCTCTTGCGTTTCGGGATTAAGCTGCTCGGGGCGAATAACCCATTTGAGCTCTTCCTGATTTGAGTTGTTGGAAAGAAGAGCGAGAAGGGGGTTGATGAAGCCCTTGGTAAACGCAGTTACTATAGCGGTGAAAGCGGTTGCAACAGCAACACCGACAGCCATATCAACGACGTTTCCGCGCTTAATGAATTTTTGGAAATCTTGCCAAAATTTTTTCATTTTCAGTCACCTTTCATAAGTTTTTTGTTTGTTACTTCTCTATTTTAGCACATAATATCGCTTTTTTCAAGTCAATTCGCATATTTTCTCTGCTCTCCAGTTGTGTAATTTTTACAAAATATTTTTATAGAGCTTTATTTTTTATTTTAGTATTGCAATGGGGGATAAAATATGCTAAAATATAATAAATGTATAGTAAAGTCGGTTTTTATATCGTTTTACCTAAGAAAAAAAGCTCCGAAAGGATGAATTTATTTATGAAAAAGAAAGCTATCCTGAAACTTCTTCTCGTTATGCTCTTCATCGCATCCGTCATGGTTTTGGCTTCATGCTCGAAAAATTTCGTAGTAGCCTTTGATTCCGACGGCGGAAGCGCAGTCAGCAGCGTTGAAGTTAAATCCGGCTCAAAGCTCGCCTCAGTTCCCACTCCCACGAAGGAGGGCTACACGTTTGACGGTTGGTACCTCAACGCAGACAAATGGAACTTCGAGCACTACGCTGTAACGAAGGATATGACACTCAAGGCTAAGTGGATAAAGAACCACACGGTCGTTTTTGACTCCGCAGGAGGAAGCGCTGTCAGCGGCGCGGTCGTTCTCGACGGAACTAAAATCACCGAACCCAGCAAACCTATTAAGGAGGGCGCAGAGTTTATCGGCTGGTACAACGGCGACGCGCTTTGGGATTTCGCCGCAAACACAGTTTCCTCTGACATAACTCTTACCGCAAGATGGCGCGAAATTTTCATAGTAAAATTTGATACAGACGGCGGAAACGAGCGCATTCCGGAGCAGACGGTTAAAAATGGAGATTTGGCAACAGCGCCTCTTACTCCCACAAAATTCGGTTGCGTTTTTGCAGGCTGGTACAGTGGCGAAACTCTTTGGGATTTCAACACTCCCATTACCTCTGACGTAAGCTTGAAAGCAAAATGGACGTCTACATATACCGTTACCTTTGATACCGACGGCGCAGGAAAAATGGATCCCTTGAAGCTTACCTCGGGCTCTTTGATCCCCGCTCCCGCAGAGATTTCAAAGGACGGATACATTTTCCTTGGCTGGTATAGCGGCGAAACTCTTTGGGATTTCGCAAACGCTACCGTTACGACGGACGTTAAGCTCAAGGCTAAATGGGCTCTTATTACATACGGAATAGTTATTGATAAAGACAACGGCGAGGAGCTTATCAACCTCGACTTAGTTCCCAACTCCAAGATCCCCGCTCAGCAAGCTCCCAGCCGCCAGGGCTACAGATTTGCCGGTTGGTTCGCATTCGATGCGGCAAGCAACAGCTTCGTTGGCGACGAATGGGATTTTGACAGCGACGTTGCAACCACCGCTCTCGTGCTTAAAGCGAAGTGGATTAAGGTATGGACTGTAAAGTTCGAAGTTGGCGGCAACTTGTTTGACGAATACACCGTTGACGACGGCGGCCGCGTTGGTCTTCCCTACGCTGATCCCGAAATCCCCGGCACCGTATTTAACGGATGGTTCTTCGGCGCTACTCTTTGGGATTTCGCAAACAATACCATTACCTCTGACGTAACGCTTACCGCAAGCTTCTTGACAAGACATACCGTAAGCTTTAATTTGGCAGGCGGAACCTCTTCTGTAGAGCTTCCCGAACTTATCCTCACGTTTGGCGATAAGATTCCCGCGCCCGGCGCAAATCCCACCAAGTACTCCTACGTATTCGACGGATGGTACGACCAGAACGGCAATCTTTGGGATTTCGCAAACAATACCGTTCAGACAGACGTAACGCTTACTGCAAGATGGGCAACTCCTCTTACCGTAACTTTCGTTGATTCACTCACAAATACCGTTATTACTTCTCAGCCCGTTTTGAGCGGACACACCGCAACTCCCGTTATACCCACTAAGTACGGTTACATTTTCGCTCACTGGTACACAGCAGACGGCAACTGGGATTTTGAAAACAACAAGATTTACGAAAACACTATTCTCTACGCGCAGTGGACACCTAACTACTGGATCATCAGCTTTGACACCGACGGAGCAGGCTCTCTTTCTCCCGTATTCGTTGAAAAGGGTGATTCCATTGAATCCAAGAATCTTCCCATACCTCAGAAAGAGGGCGTAGGATTCCTCGGATGGCTTTACGTTAACAACGGCGAGGCTGTTGGCGACACGCTCGCTCCCACGGCAGACGTCGCTCTTAAAGCAAATTGGTCTAACGAATATTTCGAAGTTAGATTCTTCAACGGCGCAGAGCTCGTTGCAACGAAGAACGTTGCTTGGGGCAATCCTTATTTGACCGAAATCGATACCACCGAGCTTACGCCTCCTACCGGCGGAACTTATAAGCTCTTCGGTTGGACGCTCAACGGCGTAAACTGGGATTTCGCAAATCAGGTTACCGGAAATATGGATCTTGTCGCTGACTGGCGCAAGGCAAACACCGTAACGCTTGAGCTTGACGCAGGCGGCGAAGTATACAAAACCTTGACCGCTTATACCGGCAAGCCCGCAGAGCTTGTAAACTTTGCTCCTCCCACAAGAGATGGCTACAGATTTGCAGGCTGGTACAACGGCAACGTTCTTTGGAACCTTGCAACCGACCTCGTTCAAGAAAATATAACCCTTACGGCAAAATGGAATAAGGTTTACACCGTAAAATACGATCCCTCCGTATATGACGCAACTATCTACGTGCAGGAAGAAACCGTACTTGAAGGCGACAAATTCACGAAGCCTAAGGATCCCACGAGAACCAATTACATTTTCGTTGGTTGGGAAATAGACGGCACGACGCAGCTTTGGGACTTCAACACTCCCGCAACCGGCGACCTTTTCCTCCACGCAAAATGGATCACTACCTACTACGTAAGCTTTGATCTTAACGGCGGCAACGGAAGTATTCCCAGACAGGAAATCATCGGCAACGGCGAAGGCTACGCTACGAAGCCCGCAGACCCCACGAAAGATTATATGACGTTCGTTGGCTGGTACGACGGCGAAACTCTTTGGGATTTCAACACTCCCATTACCTTTGACGTAAACTTGAAAGCAAAGTGGGAACACATCACGTACTCCGTTACGTTTGACGCAAACGGAGGAGAGGGTGGATACACAGCAAAGTTCAACGCAGGCGAGAAATTGATCGCTCCCGCTGTTACTAATGCAAACTTCATTCTTAAAGAATGGCAGCTTCCCGACGGCTCAGCTTGGGATTTCAACGCTCCTCTTACCGGCGACTTAACGCTTAAGGCTATCTGGACCAATGAAAAAGTCACTGTTTCCTTTGATCTTGACGGCGGCTCTTGGGGCGGATTTGGCGCAATACCCAGCCAGACCGTTGAGTACGGCGCGCTTCTTGAAAAATTCGACGCTCCTTACAAGACCGACTACTTCTTCAAGGGTTGGTTCCGTGAGGACGGAAGCGAGTGGAACTTCGATACCGACGTTGCAACCGAAAACATAACCCTTACGGCAAAATGGGAAACGGATTACACCGTTGTATTTAAAACCGACGACGGAGTTTACGAAACTCAAAGAACTCCCGCAGGCGAATTGATAACCCCTCCCCTCATCGAGCCCACCAAGTACGGATACAAGTTCCTTGGATGGTATCTTGATGAAAACACAAAGTGGGAATTCACCGAAATGACCGTTACCGACGATATGATTCTCGTTGCAAAATGGGAGCTTCAGATATTCACTATCACGTTCGTAACTCTCGATCCGGAAACTAAAGAGCTTGTAAAGCTTTCCGAACAGACTATAAAATACGGCGAAAGAGCGCAGCTTCCCGAGCAGCCCTTTATCGGACCTAACTATCAGTTTGACAGCTGGCGCAATCCCGCTGACGGAAAGATCTGGAACTTCAACACCGACATTGTTACCGAAGATATGACGCTTCAGGCATATTGGGTAACGCCCGGCACCGGTTCTAACGGCGGCTCGACAGGTCCTTGGGATGAAAACACCAATACTACTCAAGGCCCCGTTCACCTTTTCCCCTAAAAACAACTAAAATCCAAAAGGACGAAGAATGTAAAAATTCTTCGTCCTTTTTTTGCGCCCGTCCTTCATCGCCATATTTCCTCGAAATCTAGCTTTCCCTACCGGTTAACAAATATTTGAAAATAGATATGAGCGTTAAAATAATTGAAAAAATATTTATAACAGCGCCACCGACGTCATAAATGAAAACGGAATAAAGCGTCCACAAGCCGAGATTCAAGAACAAGTTCAGCTTCACGTTAACGTAAGACTTCGCGCAATACGACGTTAGCGTATAAATTAAGGTGGCGAACAACGGAATCAGCCCCAAAGCGCCGCCCGTGTTAAAAAACAGACCTAAAAACAAGGTCAAAAAGAAAATCAAAATTAAAAATGCGCGCGTATATTTCCCTATAAATAGCAAATAATTGCGAAAGGCGGCGATAAGTAAACTTACCGCCGCCGCGCCTTGATGGAAAAAGAGCTGCGCTGAAAAAAGAAATATACATTCAAAAACCCCAAACAGATACACACGCCGAACTTTTTGCGTGATGCTTCCCGAAAAGAGAAAAACCGACGCGCTGAGGGATATAATATTTCCTATTAACAATCTTTGCGACATAAGCTTTTTGTCTTATTTTGCGCAAAGCGCCGCTTTCAATGCGAAACTCAGATATGGAATATTTTTCTTAACGATTCTCTGAATGGCTTAACTATAGCTATAACGATAAGCATTATTCCGAAAAGGAGGAATGCCGCGCAAGGATAAAAGCTCCAAATAAAGCGATCGTGTATGCCGAAATTGAGATGTAAAAGAAGCTCAAGGGGAGGCATCAGCAAGCCGAGAAGAACAAACGCTCCGCCCCATATATAAAGGTAAGCTCGGCGAAGATAATAAGAAAGTATCGCAACGGCAGAAACGACGAGCGCAAAAATCGCAATAACGGGAAGCGCAAAGGAAAAATACCAATCCGCTCGCACCATAAACGCTATTATTCCAACGAATATAGCCGTTGCGCCGAAATCGACGGGAACGAATACTGCTATTGACGGATTTCTGAACCACATAGGCAAAACGAAAATTACGTAAGCAAGCGCCATTGCCGATACGGTATATACCGACCAAGAAATCTCTTCATTTACGGTTATATTGCATATTACGCATATCACGGCGGCGATTGCGGCGAAAAAGCTTATAACGAAGAGCATTCCTCTTGCGTTAATCGGCTCGCGCACGTTTTTAAATTCGGGAAAGTTAAGCTCTCCTCGAATCTTTTCGGGATAATAGACGGGAGTGTTGCAAAGCGGGCACTTATTTTCGCTTTCGCCAAGCTCTACTCCACACTTAACACAAAACATATTTTTTCCTTTCCTTATTAGTCTCTTTGGTTGCTCTCAACCTTTACGTGAATTCCCTCTTCACGAAGAACACGGTAAAGCTCAAATTCAAGGCGAGGCTCTTTAATATTCCTTATAAAATTAAGATGAGCCTTTCCCTTATACGTAAGAAGCCCCGTGTTATAAGGAGCGTGAGCTTGAACGCCGAGTGTGAAATCAAATCTTTCAACGTAGTCTTCCATAATTTCGGGAAGCTTAATAACGCCGAGATTTGAAAGCGAAAGAGTTGATTTTCTTTCACCCGTAACGTTAAATACAAGCTTCATAACGACGTTTTTAATGAAAAGCGGAACTAGTCTTAATATAAGCTTTTCCTCATCCTTTACGTTGGTTTTAACCATGGCGGAGATGTTCTTGGTATTAAGCTCAACGAGCATTTGATGATATATCAAAGTCGCAAGCTCGGAAAAGCTGTATTCTCCGAATCTCGGATCAACGCCGGGGGTTATATAGAGAACAAAGTTGCGCAAAGTTTTCTCGCAGCCCGGGTACATTCTGCGAAGGTCGCAGGGCAAAAGGATTTTGACCGGCTTGAAGTTTCTTTCGTGAATTATCTCCGAAGCCTGAAGCCTTATCGCCGCCTTTGTAAATGCCGCTGCAAGAAGCGCCGTTACCGTAACGTTTTCTTTTTTAGCGCGGCTGAGGAGGGCGTCGGAATCCATTATAAAAGTCGTGTTATTCAAAAAGCCGTCGGATTCTTTCGTGCCGTAAATTCTGTAAGCGTTGGTATCACGGCGGGATTTCGGGAAATTTCCCGCAATTTTCGGGAAATTATCGACAAGCTCTTCGGAATTGGGCGCTTCAAGCCTGTCAAGGACGCCGTATTCGTTTGGAATTTTTATAGAATATTTTTGCGAAAGATATTCCGCAAGAAGCGTTTTTAAGAAAACGAGGCCGCCGTTTCCGTCCGTCAAGGCATGGAAAAATTCCACGGCTATACGCTTTTTATAAATCAAAACTCTGAAAGCGCACGAGCGAATATCGTCGAAAGCCATTCTTGAAAGAGGATAGGATTTTTCGTCCATTACCGCGGGGGCGTGCGCAATTTCTTCGAGATAATACCAGAAAGTTCCACGCCTCAGGCGCACCGAAATTGCAGGAAAACGCCTTACCGTTACGTCGAGCGCCGATTGAAGAATTTCCTTATCAACGTTCTCTGTCAAGCTTGCGGCAACTCTGAAAACGTTTGTCCAGCGTGAGCTTGCTGCGGCGGGAAATATTTTTGCCGCATTGTCAAGCTTCGTCCAGTGCAGTTTTCTTTTACTGTCAAGCGGCATAACCTTTTTCAAAAATGCGTTTATTGAAACGAAATCGTCTTTTTGGCTTTTAAGGCCGTAAAGAAGATATGCGTGCCACATTTTTTCTTTAACTACGAGCTTTGAATCAACCCCTGCGGCAATCAGACGCTCGTGCATGGTTTTCGAATCGGAAAGAAGAATTTCGTCGCCGCCCGCAAAAATAATCGACGTTGGCATATCGGATAGATCTGCGAAGATGGGGGAAATAAACGGGTTCTTTTTTTCTTCATGAAAATCACCGTTTGCGGTGCTTTTCATTTTCATCTTGCCGCTTTTCTTGTTTTTATAATTCAAAGCGCCGATATACGAATCGGCAAAGAAGCGAAGCCTTTCGTAAGAAATGCTGGGATCTTTTTCTCTGTTTTCTTCATAAGACTCGCCCGAAAGAGTGAGGTCGCACCAAGGCGAGATAGCTATAATTCCGGCAGGGCGAGGAAGAGATAGCTCCTTAATTTTCATGGATAGAGCGTAGCAAAGTCCACCGCCTGCGCTCTCACCCGCAAGAACTATATATTCCGACGAATATCCCAAATCAAGCGCAACTCTGTATGCCAACAGGGTGTCGTCAAGCGCCGCGGGATAGGGATTTTCGGGAGCTAAGCGATATTCAAACGTCAAAACTCTCATTCCGAGCCTTGCGGAAAGCGTTGAGGCAAAGCCCTTTGCGTAGTCAAGCCCGCCCGCCGTATATCCGCCGCCGTGGATATATAAAACGAGGCCCGTTCTGATTTCGTCGCGCGGGATAACGAGAGAGGTTTTGAGTCCCTCTCTTACGGCATCTTGCAAAACTACGTCGGCTCTGTTTTTAAAGCACATAAGCTTGCCTATTTTATCTTGAGCGCCACGTGAGAGCTGAAGGCCCGACGCATCGACGATGGGGCGAGTTATTTCAAGCTGGCGCCTTATGAATTTATCAGTAAAGCTCATTTAAAATTTCCTTTTGGATTTTCTCTCATTACTCTAGTATTTTAACACTTTTTCCGTCTTTTGTCAACCAAGACTATCTCTGCTTCTTGACATATTGCTCTAAAAGTTGTAGAATATAGAAGGATTTTACGAAAGGTGGGCTTTTATGGATTTTAAAAATAAAGAGAAGCTTTTAAGGCTTCGGCATACGTTTGACCTTAATTATAAGCTCACGAATCTTTACGCTTTCTATCTTGAGCGTTTCCCCGAAATTATAACGGAAGATATGATAGCAACCCTGACGGAAGACGGAGAAATCTCCGAAAAGGAAGCGCTCATAGCTCTCGTTTCCGAAATCTTTGCGCTTGATGATGCAAACGGCGGCGATGACAGACGCCTGATACGTGACTATCTTGCAAAATCCGTGCGAGTGATGGATGCTGAAAAATATAAGAACAATCCCTATTATAAAAATATAAAGATAGAAAATTTGAAGGATGGCGAATGGGAATTTCGCCTTGAAAGCTACGCTCCTTACCGCGCCGTTATCGTCGGAGATATGATATGTGAGGACGATTTTTCGGAATATGCGCCGCTCGGCTTTTTCCGTGAAAAATTTGATTTTCCCGCCGTGCTTGAGGGTGGAAACGAATGGATGACGCTCACCCCCGTTGACCTTGACACCTCAGACGAGGCAATTGATGCGGCTCACGGAAACGTTATAACCTTTGGCCTCGGGCTCGGATATTACGCTTATATGGTATCAGAGAAAAGCGAAGTTGAAAGCGTTACCGTAATTGAAAAAAGCGAAAAGCTGATAAGCTTTTTCAAAAAGCACATTCTTCCGCAATTCCCCGAGCGCAAAAAGATAAGAATAATAAACGCTGACGCATTTGAATATGCGGAATTTGAAATGCCGAAAGAATGTTACGACGTCGCTTTCGTTGACACTTGGCGTGATGCATCGGACGGAGCGGCTATGTATCAAAAAATGAAACCGCTTGAAAAGCTTTCCGCAGGCACTAAATTTTTATACTGGATTGAGGGCTTTTTAAAGTCACGCATACGCGCGCTTAAATTTGAAGAGCTTTACTGCGCTGTGGAAAATAAAGATGCCGATGCGCCAAAAACTTATGAAGAATTTTTAGGAAGGCTTAACGAGATATAATGGGACTGGCTCAAGAATTTGAAAAAGAAAAGCTTATAATCGGCGTTATATATCACGACCTTGAGGTTTTTAATAAAACACGTGAAATTCTCGTTGAAAAATTCGGTGAAATTGAGGATGTTAGCGAAGAATACTCCTTTTCCGACGATTTCTCGACTTACTACGACGATGAGCTTGGAGGAAAAGGCACGCGAGTGATTTTCAGCTTCAAGGAAACGATAAACCCCGAATACCAAGCAGAAATCAAGGAATTTACCAACGAGGTTGAAAAAAGCTTCCAAAGACGGATAAACCTCGACCCCGGATTCATAAATTCCGGCCGCCTCTTGCTCGCCACGACAAAGGAGATTGGTTTCAGAATTCCCTTAAAAAGAGGAATTTATACAGAATTAACGCTCTATTGGGCGCGCGGAAAATGGCAAAAGCTTCCTTGGACCTACCGTGACTACCAAAGCGAGCGAGTCCAGAAATTTATAACTATGGTAAGAAAAAAACACCTCGCCAAAAGACGAAGTGAAATGAAGAAGTAATATATGAAAATAAAAAGGACGGCAAGCAGGTTGCCGTCCTTAATTTTTGAGGTGAAATTATTTAACTTCAACTTCTGCGCCTGCAGCCTTAAGCTGTTCAGCGATCTTTTCTGCTTCGTCCTTAGCAACTGCTTCCTTGATGGTCTTGGGAGCAGATTCAACAAGGTCCTTAGCATCCTTAAGTCCAAGGCCGGTGATCTCACGAGCAACCTTGATAACTGCGAGCTTGTTAGCGCCGGCAGACTTAAGAACTACGTCAAACTCAGTCTTCTCCTCTGCGGGAGCTGCTGCTGCTGCGCCAGCTACGGGAGCTGCTGCAACGGGAGCTGCGGATACGCCGAATTCCTCTTCAAGAGCCTTAACGAGATCAGCGAGTTCAAGAATAGTAAGACCTTTAACAAGGTCAAGAATCTGAGTGGTCTTTTCGTTCATTTTTATTTCCTCCGAATTATATTACTGATTTTAATTTTGCAGAATTAAGCTTCTGCGGGAGCTTCAGCAGCTTCTTCGCCGCCGTTTTCTTTGTCAATTTTAGCCTGAAGCACGTATGCAAAGCTGTAAAGTGAAGACATAAGACTGCCCATCATCTTCGCAACGAGAACTTCCTTAGAAGGAGTTGCTGCAAGAGCCTCAACGCCTGCTGCATCAAGAACGCCGCCGTCAACAAAACCTGCTTTGATTTCAAAGCTCTGGATCTTGTCAGCGTACTGCTTCATGATCTTAGCGGGTGCAAGGGGGTCGGTCTGGCTGATGGCGATTGCCGTCATACCTTCAAGATACTGCTTCATATCACCGTAGCCTGCGATTTCGCAAGCCTTACCCGTAAGAGTGTTCTTCATTACGGTGTACTCAACGCCTGCCTTACGAAGAGCAGCTCTGAGCTCGGTGTCTTCTGAAACCTTAATGCCTTCGTATTTTACGAGAACGCCTGCCTGGCTAGACTTAATCTTTTCGGCAAGAGTCTCTACGACTTGTTTCTTTGCTTCAAGAATCTTGTTACTTGGCATTATAAATCCACCTCCATAAAATTTTAAAACAAAAAATCCTTTCCGGATGGACGCAAAATACCACCGAGAAAGGACAAAACAAAAACTATTAGCTTTTTAAATTGTCGCACCTCGGCAGGAAAGCTTGCGCTTTTACCGGAACCTGCTGTCTTAGGATACCTAGAGTATTATATCTCAAAGCCTCGCGTTTGTCAAGAGGTTTTGAAAAAATTTTTTCATTTTTTTAATTTTGGCGAAAACGGAGCTTTTTCTCCGCTCTCGCCCATTTTTATTCGTATGCGTTTTTAGACTTCAAGGTTTTATATATCGAGCGATACGATTCAAAGCGTGACTCGGAAATTTCACCTTTTTTAACGGCGCGCATAACCGCGCACTCGTCCTCACCCTCGCCGAAGTGGGCGCAATCGGAATAGCGACACGCTCCTCTGTAGGCTCTGAACTCTCTGAAAGCGTATTCAAGCTCGTCGAGGTCAAAGAAGTCAAAGCGTGAAAAATCAAGCATTGAAAATCCGGGCGTGTCGGCAAGGAAGCCCGTGTCGGCGCTGTCTTCTATATCAAATATTTCAACGTGGCGGGTTGTGTGGCGGCCTCTTTCGATTTTTCTTGAAATATCAGCCGTCGCAAGAGAGAGCCCGTCGAAAAGCACGTTCATAAGAGTTGATTTTCCAACGCCCGAAGCTCCCGCAAAGGCGGCGGTTTTGCCGTTTCTTACGTTATTATTTATATATTCTTTAATCTCGGCTACTCCGTTTTTTTCAAAAGAAGAGCAAACGAAAACCTGAAGCCCCGCAGTTTTATAGATTTCGGCGTATTCACGCGCGGCGCTTTCGGAAAGATCCGCCTTGCTGATTACGATAACGGGTGTTATTTCGTTATGCTCGGCTATAGCGACGAGCTTATCAACCGTTTCAAGAACGGGGGCGGGCTTTTTTGCCGCAAGCACTATAAATATAAAATCAAGATTTGAAAGCGGAGGTCTTATAAGCGCATTTTTGCGCGGAAGGCACTCGCTTATGGATATTCCGTCGGGAGTTTCCGTATCTATCGTGATTTTAACGTTATCCCCGACGAGAAGCTTTTCTTCGTCACGGTGCAAAGAGCCTTTTGCCCGACAGCTTATGCGCTCAATCTCACCGCTATCACCGACGACTCTCGTTTCATAGAGGCCGCCGACGCCCTTCACTATTTTTCCGTATTTTTCGCTTATCAAGTTACGTCCTCACTATTTTTGATTGAAGCGCGGCGGAGCTGACCGCAAGCCGCATTTACGTCACTACCGAGCCTTCTTCTGACAGTTGCAACGACGCCCGATGCTTCAAGGCGCTTTGCAAAAGCCTCGGCAGATTCACGGCTTCCCTCTTTGAAGCCTGTTTCTTTAACTTCGTTTACCCTTATAAGATTTACGTGTATCGGGGCACCCGTGCCACGAAAAGCGGTTTTAAGAAGAGCCGAAAGCTCGTCTGCATCACGGTCTGTATCGTTCTTTCCCGATATGAGAGTATACTCAAACGATATGCGTCTGCCCGTTTTCTTATAGTACGCAACGCAAGCGGAAAGAAGCTCCGATATTTTCCATTTTTTATTTATAGGCATTATCTCACAGCGTTTTTCATCGTTCGATGCGTGAAGTGAGATTGAGAGAGTTATCGGGAAATTATATTCCGCAAGCTCTAAGATTTTAGGCACGATACCGCAGGTTGAAAGCGATATATGACGATAGCCTATATTAAGTCCGTCAGCGTCGCCGAGAAGAGTCAGGAATTTAACTACGTTTTCAAAATTATCAAGCGGCTCGCCAATACCCATCATTACTATATTGGAAATTCTCTCGCCCGAGTCACGCTCTGCGCTTATTATCTGCCCAAGAAGCTCCGAGGGCAAAAGGTCACGTGATTTTCCGCCTATGGTTGACGCGCAGAATTTGCACCCCATAAGACAGCCTACCTGGCTTGATATACAAAGAGTGTTTCCGTGCTTATACTTCATTAAAACGCTCTCTATGCAAGCGCCGTCGTAAAGCTTGAAAAGGTATTTAACCGTTCCGTCTATTTTCGATACGAGCTTAAGCTCCACTTTTGGAAGCGCATCAAGCATTTCGGCTTCGATTTTTTCACGGAGCTTTTTCGAAAGGTTGGACATTTCGGAAACGGGCGTGCCCGTGTGAAGCCACGTGAAAAACTGTTTAGCGCGAAACTTCGGCTCGCCGATAGAGGAAAACCACTCCGCAAGCTCGCTTTGAGTCATTGAATAAAAATCTATTTTACCCGTCATTTCATCTTCCTTAATTTAGCAATAAAGAATCCGTCGGTTCCGTTTATATGCGGATAAAGCGTTAAGCTTCCGCCGTCGCTTTTTAAATTTCCAATCTCGAAATCAACGCTCGCAAAATCGGGATTTTCAAGAAGGAAACGCTGAACGACCTCTTGATTTTCCGCATCGAGAAGCGTGCAGGTGGAGTATATCATTTCACCGCCCGACTTAAGATATTTTGATGCTGCGGAAATTATTTCGTACTGCAATTCGGGAAGCTCTGCCGCCCCCTCCTCGCTTCTGTATCTAAGGTCTGATTTTTTGGAAATTACGCCAAGCCCCGAACACGGAACGTCGCATATAAGCTTATCGAATACGCCAACGTATTCGGGATTCGTTACCGTGGCGTCGTTCTCAATTACTTCTATAGAAGTAAGTCCAAGGCGCAAAGCGCCGTTCTCTATAAGAGAAAGCTTACTGTCCCGAACGTCGCCCGATACGATTTTGCCACCGTTTTCCATAAGTATTGCCGAGGCGAAGCTTTTACCGCCCGGAGCCGAGCAAACGTCAATAAGTGTCTCGCCCTTTCCGGGTGAAAGAGCCAACGCCGCAAGCGCTGACGCCTCGTCTTGAACGAAGAATAATCCTTCCTCAAAGCCGTAAAGCTGCTTCGGATTTATCTTTTCGAAAACTTTTACGGAAAGCGGAGAAACGGCGGATTTTTCAGCCGCAATTCCTCTTTTTTCAAGTTCAAGAACAAAATCGTCACGGCTTATTTTCAAGCCGTTTACCGTTACGGTGAGCTGCGGCTCTGAATTAAAGGCTTCAAAAAGCTTCACCGCCTCCTCTTCACCGAGCTTTGCCGTGAATCGCTTTACTATCCAAAGCGGAAGCGAATATTTCACGGAATTGTGCCTTGCGGGATTTTTTTCGTAAGGCGGAAGCGGCAATTCGCCCTTTTTCGCCCTCTCGGCAACAGCGCGCAAAACACCGTTTATAAAAGCCTTTTCTCCGGGATTTTTGGCGAGCTTAACGCTCTCGTTTACCGCCGCAAAATCGGGAATGGATTTCATGTCGATTATTTGACACGCCCCGAGCCTTAATATATTCAAAACCCTTGCATCAATTGCGTCAAGGCTTCTTTTGGAAAGCGATGCTATATAATAGTCGTAGGAAAGCTTCTTTTCGACCGTGGTATATAAAAGAGCCGTTAAAGAGGCGCGCTCTTCCTTTGAAATACCGTCGAGCGAATGGGAGTTTACGGCAAGATTTATATACTTGCCCTCCGTTTCCCATTCACACATAAGACGAAGAGCAAGCTCTCTCATACTTTTCAATTAAGAATATCCCCTTTTGATATTTTTCTGCCTCGGATATAGTCGCCGGCAGTCATTACGCCCTTTCCCTCGGGCTTTATGCGGAAAATTTTCAAAGCGCCGACGCCGCAAGCTACGGTGAAGCTTCCCTCACCCTTGTCGTCAACGGCAATTACCTCGCCGATAGCGCCGGAGCCTTTTACGTCCTCGGCCTCGGCAATCTTAAGCATTTTTCCGTCTTGCATAAGATAAGCGCCGGGAATCGGAGTCAAGCCCCTTATGATTGCGTCAAGCTCTGCTGCGCTCTTCGTAAGGTCGATTTTAGCCTCGCTTTTCTCTATCTTTTTAGCGTAGCTTGCCAAAGCGTCGTCCTGCTTTTTGCGCATTGCGGTGCCGTTTTCGATAGCCGAAAGCGCATCGAGCATAAGATTTCCGCCAATTTCGGCTGATTTATCGTGTACCGTTTCAAAGTTGTCTTTTTTACCGATGGGGAAGCTCTCGGAAAGAATTATATCGCCCGTATCGAGCCCCTCGTCCATATACATGATAGTGACACCCGTTTCCGAATCTCCGTTCATTACGGCTCTTTGCATGGGAGCTGCTCCCCTATATTTCGGCAAGAGCGATACGTGTACGTTTATAGAGCCGTATTGCGGATAGAAAAGCACCTCTTTCGGAAGAATTTTTCCGTAAGCGACAACGACGATAATATCGGGCGAAAGCTCACGGAGAATTTCCATAAAAGCCTCGTCACGAAGGGTTTTCGGGGTGTATACGGGTATGTTTTTCTCGAGAGCCGCGCTTTTAACGGGAGTCGGCGTAAAAACGTTTCCTCGCCCACGAGCCTTATCCTCGCCCGTGATAACGCCGACGACTTCTCTTCCCGCTTCTATAAGCTTCTTAAGGCAGGTCGCCGCAATATCGGGCGTTCCCATGAAAACTATTCTCATTTTCTGCGAATCTCTTCTTTCGTAAGCGGTCTTATCTGAACGTCGGTATAAAGCTTGCCGTCGAGATGGTCGCACTCGTGGCATATAGCTCTTGCCAAAAGGTCAGTTCCCGAAAGCTCGTATTCCTTACCGTATCTGTCCATAGCTCTTACGGTAACGGCCTTTGGGCGCTTGGTTATTCCGTATTCTCCGGGATTTGAAAGGCAACCCTCGGACTCATTCTGCTCACCTGCAAAGGCAATGATTTTGGGATTTATAAGCTCGTAAACCTTGCCCTCTTCAACCTCTATAACGGCGATTCTGCGAAGAACGCCTACCTGAGGAGCGGCAAGACCGCAGCCCTCTGCCTTGCGCATGGTTTCAATCATGTCGTCAATAAGAGTTACGATTCTTGGGGTGATTTCTTCAACGGGACGAGCCACCTTTCTCAAGGTTTCGTCACCGAATTTTACAATTTTAAGAAGTGCCATTGTTTTAATCCTTTCTATACGCTTATGGGGTTAAGATTTACGGACAGCGTCACTCCGCGCTCACACGAGAATTCCGAAAGAAGCTCGTGGAAAAGCTTTCTCGTTTCGGGAATGAGCTTGCATTTCAACACCATTTTCATTCTATATTTATCGTTAAGTTTATATACGTCGGCTTCGTGAGGGCCGAAAGCTATAAATGGGAACTTCGAATACGCTCCCGCCAGCTTTTCTTTCACGGAGTCGGAGAGCTTTTTCGTTGCGGCGAAGAGCGTTTTTTCGTCCTCCGACGTTAAGATAAGACTCACCATATCGCAAAAAGGCGGATATGAAAGCTCCTCTCTTATGGCAATTTCACCCTCGTAAAACTTTTCATAATCCTGAAGACAGGCAAGCCTTACGATTTCATTTTTCGGAGAATATGTTTGTATAACCGCAACACCGTCACGAGCTCTTCCCGCTCTTCCTATAACCTGCGTTAAAAGAGAGAAAGTTCTTTCTGCGGCGCGAAAATCGCTTACGTAAAGCGAGGTATCGGCAAGGACGACGCCAACCAAGGTTACTTTCGGGAAATCGTGCCCCTTTGCAACCATCTGCGTGCCGAGCAAAACGTCTGCTCTTCCCTCTCTGAAATCCTCAAGCATTCTGTCATACGCAAGCTTTCCCGAGGTCGTATCGGCATCCATTCGCATAACACGCGCCGACGGAAGATAGGTTTCAAGCTCGCTTTCAACCTTTTGAGTGCCGGCTCCGACAAACGAAAGCTCCTCCGCCGAGCAAGACGGGCATTTTTTCGGCACGGGCTCCGTGTGACCGCAGAAATGACAAAGCATTTTACCGCCGCCGCGAGCGTGGTACGTTAAAGAAACCGAGCATCTCGGGCAGCTTATAACCTCGCCGCAAGACTTGCAGTTTATCTGGCTGTTATAGCCGCGTCTATTTAAAAAAAGTATTGCTTGCTCACCGTTTTCCTTGACTCCCTCAAGGCTTGTAAGAAGTCTTTCGCTGATGCCGGTGACGTTTCCGAGGCGCAATTCCTCACGCATATCGACGATTACGGCATCGGGAAGCCTTACTCCGCCGTAACGCTCTTTAAGAGTCACGAGCGTATATTTGCCCGTTTGAGCCTTATAATAGCTTTCAAGAGAGGGCGTTGCGGAGGCTAAAAGCATAAGCGCTTTATGTTTTCCGACACGGTAAGCGGCAACGTCACGGGCATGGTATTTCGGATCGCTTTCCGATTTATAGGTATGCTCGTGCTCCTCGTCTATAACTATAAGTCCTATATTGTCAAGCGGCGCAAAAACCGCAGAGCGAGTTCCTATAACGAGGTCAACCTCGCCCGTTTTGATTCTGTGATACGCATCAAGCCTTTCGCCCTTTGAGAGCGACGAATGTATGACGGCGACTCTCTCTCCGTATCTTTTGCAGAAGATACCGACGGTTTGCGGCGTCAGGGAAATCTCAGGCACCATCATTATAACCTTTTTTCCCATCAGTAGCGTCTCGTCGATAGCTCGCATTATAACCTTGGTTTTTCCGCTTCCCGTTATACCGAAAAGAAGAGCCGCGCGCGGCGCATCCTCGTAAAGAAGAGATTCAAGGCTTTTATACGCCGCAGTTTGCGTCGTGGTTAAGACTATTTCGTCACGCTTCGAATTTTTTGAATATTCGGCGTAAGGATTTCTTATCGCTTCGCTTTCCGTGATTTTGATTATGCCTTTATCACGAAGAGCCGTAACGTGAGCGCCATTCACACCGGGCAAAGCCTTCACAAGCTCGTACGACGCCTCGCCAATATCCTTAAGATAAGCGAGGACAGCCCTTTGCCCGTCGCTCCTTATACCCGCTCTTCCCGTTTTTAAAAGAAGCTCCGAAAGCTCTTCCGAGCTTATCGCAAGAGAGCAGGTTTTACTGTACTTAATATTGGGTGTTTCCGAAAGAGCCCCGGGAGGCAAGACGGCTCTTGCCGCTTCTCCGAAAGTACAAAGCGTGTACTCTTTCAAAAATAAGCATAGCCCGAGCATTTCCTCGCTTAAGGAATATCGGTCGGAGAGGACCGAATGCACGGGCTTCGTTCCCTCCGTCGAGCGAAGAAGCTTTTTACGGGTGACAACCCCGAGCCTCAGCCTATCCGCCTTTCCGAAAGGAACCTTTACTATTGAGCCGACCGAAATTTCAAGGTCGGACTCATAATCGAAGGCGCGGTCAATATGATACGGAGCGTCAAAAAGATATATTTCATAAAACACTTCCGCATCACCTCTTTTCCGCGTTATTTTTCTTATTTTTCTTCGGGATGAACCATCTTGAATCTGCCGTCTTCAAGCTTGGTGATAGCAATTTTTACCGCTTTTTTATCCTTGTATTCGGGATCGATAAGAGCGGAAAGGGACTTATCGGTTTCATGATTGTCGATAAGCTTCTGAGCCTCAGCTCTCATATTAACGTACTCGTCTGTTACGATACGCGCGCATTTAGCAACGCCGACAACGAGCTCGTAGCGGTTGAATTTGCCTTTCGTAAGTTGGTCAATAGTTGGGTAAATCATCGTTATATCTCCGTTTCGTTTATTCTTTATTCATCCGATTCGCCGTCATCCTGCGAATCGTCATATGCAAGTCGGTTGCTTATCGTTTCCGCCTGAATTGCGGAAAGTATTACGTGGTCGGAGTCGGTAATTATAACCGCTCTCGTTCTTCTTCCGCAGGAAACGTCGATTACTCTGTCGTCCTCTTTAGCGTCCTGCACAAGTCTTTTTATTGGCGCTGAATCGGGCGCCGCTATCGCAACTATGCGATTTACAGACACCATATTTCCAAAGCCGATGTTAATGAATTTCATTACTTCACCTCTTATTCGATATTCTGAACCTGCTCGCGTATTTTCTCAAGCTCGCCCTTCATATCAACGACGATTCTGGCGATTTTGGCATTGTTTGCCTTAGAGCCTATCGTGTTGGTCTCACGGTTTAATTCCTGCATAAGAAAATCAAGCTTTCTGCCCGAAGCTTCGGGGAGCGCCGCAATATCGTAAAATGCGCCGAAGTGCGAGCGCAGTCTTACAAGCTCTTCGTCTATAGCTATCTTATCCGCCCAGACTGCGCACTCGGTGAGGAGTCTGTTTTCATCGATTTCAACGGAGTTGTCTCCGAGTATCTGGCGAAGCTTTGCTTCGAGCTTATCACGGTAACCGACCGTGTCGGATTTGGATATTTCCTCTACCTTATCGGCATACTGCCTTACAAGCTCTATTTTCGCTTTGATGTCAGCCTCTATCTTTGCGCCCTCTGCAGCTCGCATCTCGGAAAATCCCGAAATCGCCTCGTCAAGAGTTTCCTTGATAAGAAGCCAATCAGCTTCCATATCCTCGTCGGGCTTTTCGGTTTTGAATATATCGGGATTTCTCGCAACGTTCATTGCGGATATATCGTCACGGAGTCCGAAGCTTTCGGCAAGCTTTCTTACAGCCGAAATATAGCTCTCTGCATACGCAAGGTCAATCGACACAACGCTCGACGAGCCGAGAAGATTTTCAACGCTTACGTATACCTCAACTCTCGCTCTTGCAACGGCGTTTTTCTGCACGTAGCTTCTGACTCTCTCTTCAAGCGCCGAATACGCTCTCGGAAGCTTCACGTTACAATCGAAAAATCTCGAATTAACGCTTTTCAATTCAACTGTTATCGCTTTGTTTTCGTTTTCGCGCTTGGCTCTGCCAAACGCCGTCATGCTTTTAATCATGCCAAAACCTCAATTTTTCTTTTTCTCTTCACGGCTCAAGCGCTTGATTTCCCGCATAAAAGAATCAATGTCACGGAATTCACGGTAGACGGAAGCGAAGCGTATGTAAGATACTATATCCGTTTCACGAAGGCGCTCAAGCACCATCTCTCCGATTCTTTGAGAAGGGATTTCGGCGACTATGGAGTTTTGAAGCTCGGTTTCAATGGAATTTGCAATTCCCTCGGCATCAACGGGGCGCTTCTGGCAAGCGCGCTTAATACCGACCGCAAGCTTATGCTTATCGAAAAACTCGAGTCTTCCGTCACGCTTCACGACGGAAATCGGAACGTTATCTATAACCTCGTATGTTGTGAAGCGCTTTCCGCATACGGGGCACTCGCGGCGGCGCTTAATGCTTGATGCGTCTTCAACGGGGCGTGAATCAAGCACTCTTGAATCTTGCGAATTGCAAGCGGGACATTTCATATGTGTTCTCCTAGGGTGCGCGCACGTTGTGCGCTAAAATAAATCTTACTAATTATAGCATATTTAAGGTAAAAAGTAAAGAGATTTTAAAAATTTAATCTCATGCGTTTGAGCGGCAAAAAATCAAAAAACACGCAAATGCGCACTTTCGTTTACATTTGCGTGTTTAAGTCATAAGGCGTGTCACTTTTTTGTTTTTAAAGAAGCCTTTTAATTTTTGCGCAAAAGCGCAAATTTCACCTTTTCGCCGAAGCTGTCAAGGCGCTTGATTTTGATTTTCGCCAAATATTTGAAGCAAAACGGCCATATAACGCCCGCGAAAATAACGATGAGGAAATATCTTACGCCACGAGCGACGAAGTAGTTGCCGAAAAGGGCTTCAAGGGGAGTCGGAAGAAGCTTCATTATAAGAAGAACACCGGAAAGTCCGACTACCGCTTTTATAATCTGAACGTACCAAACGGCGCGGGTTTCAAACTTTATTACGTATTTATCGGTATAGTAAATTATCGGGAAGCCGAGCATACAAGCGAAAAGCGTTACCGAATTTTTCATTCCGCTGAGAAGATTCGCTTCGTCTACTCCCTCCTTTGACATCGTAAAGGTGAAAATCAAAAGAGCGAGAGCCAAAACGAAAGAGCCGATGCAGATATAAGGCGCGCACTTATCAAGTCGCTCGTCGGTTTTGAATATCGGATTAAACAAGAAAACGAGGACGGCTGCAATAGCGAGAGATACGCAAACGTCAAGCGGCGTATGTACTCCGAGATACATTCTTGAAAATGCAACGAGAGCGATAATTACAACGCACGCAATCTTAAGCGCTCTTCTTTTCCCCGTCACAGCAATTGCGCCAAACGTACCCGCCGTATTCTGCGTGTGTCCCGACGGGAAAGAATAACCCGTCGCCTCAACGTTTGCATCGCCGACAAATGAAAAACCGGGCTCTTTTATCCAAGGTCTCGGAACTTTAAAAATGAGCTTCAAGCCTTGATTTATAACCGTTCCGACAAGTCCCGTTAATAGAATAAAATATCCTCGCTTCTTATCAACGCACCAGAAAAACATGATAGCTATGGCAAGAAATGCAATCTCCTCGCCAAGATGCGTTATCAAAAGAAAGAAAAAATCAAAAACGGGATTCCTTAATTTTTCAAGAAAATATAAAAATTCCATTGTTACCTCACACAGAATAGATAAATTTAAAGATTCCTATCCATTGCAAAACCGCGCCGCCAAGAACGAAAAAGTGCCATATGAAGTGAGAAATCTTGGCTTTAATAGCGAATGGAATAATACCGAGCGAGTACACGACTCCGCCCGCTATGATATACAAGATGAAGGAAAAATCACGGGCAAGCATTTCGGGCAAGAGAATGAGCCCCGACCAGCCGAGAATTATATAAAGGGGAAAATGAATATAGCGCAATTTTCCCGGGCCGAAAACTCCGACGAACGTTATACCCGTCGCAATCAGCGCCCATTGAATAATAAAGAACACAGCACCCTTTATGCCGCCGATATATGCAAGCAAAATAGGAGCAAACGTTGCGCCTATCAGAAGATATATAGATGAATAATCAAATCGCCTGAAAAGGCGCTTGACTCCGCTTCCGTACGGAAAGGCGTGATAGAGCGAGCTGATTCCAAACATTACGAAAAGCCCGAAAGAATAGATAAGCGCGCCGAAAAACTCGGCTTTCGTATTTTGCCTTATCATCATAAGGACTATCGCAACAACCGCAAACGCCGCTCCCGCGCCGTGAGTTACAGCGTTGCCTATTTCTTCAAGCAAGCTTCGTTTAGGCGGGTTTTCGGGAAGAGGCTTACCGTTTTCGCTGTAATACGCTTCCCTCTCGGACAAAAAGCTGTCGTATGCCGATTTTTTATTTTCTTTATAAATCAGCTTTTTGCTTTTTTTATCCGCCTTATAGGCGCGCTTTATTTGTTTTTTACTGTTTTTATAATTCTTTGCGATATTTTTATCCATTTTACCAAAGCTTTTTAGAAAGCTCTCCTGCAAGCGTTCTATTTATTATGACATTTCCAAAGGAAAAAAATCAAAGCGTTGCAATAAGCAAAACAAGAGGCATGGTTGCAATCGAAAGTATGGTTGATACGGAAACGAGTCTGCTTACGTAAGCGGCGTCGCAATCGTACTTTTCCGCAAACATCGTAGCGGAGCTTGCCGCAGGGGCTGACGCCATAATAACGGTTACGAGATAAACGTTTGCATCTATTATTCCCGTAAGCATCAGAAGCTTACATACGCCGGCTACCGCCAAGGGCAAAACGAGATGGCGCATAGCGAGGAAGATATAAAGGTTTTTATCCGTGAAAAATCCACGGAAATCTATATCGGCAAGGCGAATTCCTATAACTATCATAGAAAGAGGCGCAACGAGATTTTTAAGCATTGTAAGCCCGTCAACAAGCACCGTCGCTTTCAGAAGATAATTATTGAGGGGAGTGAGGAAGAACACGAGTCCGAGCGCCGCCGCAAGCGTTACGGGGTGCAAAAGGGCTTTTTTAAGCGAAGCTTCGCTGTGCTTTTTGCGTATTTTTATGTCATCCTCGTCTACGTCGCCGTCGTTATCAAGGTCACGGTCTCCCGTGCAGATATAAACTCCGAGAGTCCAGAGGAAGAGGTTAAAGGTTATGTTATAAACGGAGGCGTAAATAAGCGCCGAGGGATCCTTTATCACCGCTGCGATAAGGGGTATTCCCATAAAGGCGGCGTTTGAAAATATAGTAGCGAAGCGCAACATTCTACGAGCGGAATCGGGCGTTTTTTTATAAAGAGAAATCGCCGCGAACGAGAAAATCACGTGCGCTATGAGTGAAAAAAGAAGCACCCACAAGGAGTTTAAAAGCACTTCTTTTTTGAAGTCGCCTACGTATGCCAAAAAAATCAAGCAGGGCTGGGCTATATACAAAACGAGATTTGATATTCCCTTTCCGAATCCGTCGCCGATAAGTTTGCATTTTTTCAAAATGACACCGGGTATCATCATCAAAAAGAGTATAGCGACGTTAGTAATTAAATCCAAAATATTCATAATACCTCAAAAGTTACAATAACGGGCGAAAAGAGAGGAATTTTCCTCTCTTTTCAAAGTTTATTATGCCAAAAGCTTTTCAACGCAAGCCCTGATTCTTTCATCTTTGCAGTTAGCAAAGAAGAGCTCACGGAATTTTGCGCCGCCGAGAGCGCCGAGAACGAGCTCTCTGTCAAGGTTTTCAAGTATGTATACTATGTCGGTATGAGTAACTTTCTTAACCTCGTCGAGAATTTTCTTATTTC
>JAZRGJ010000069.1:0-5019 GCA_045644125.1 Eubacteriales bacterium
GCTTGGCCTCCGACTTAGCAAAATTTTCTTTGTACTGTTCGGCGCTGTACTCCGAAACCTCTTTTTCTTTTAATCGAATATTTCTGACACCTTCAATAAATATATCTTCTATCTTTTTAGGTTCGCTCATTTTGTTGGCATCGCAAAAACCTCTTGACAAAATCGCAGCGCTTGAACCCATATTATAATGTTCTGTAATTATGTACTCTGCCGGAAGCATTCCATAACCAACTCTTGCAATTCCGCCAAAACCGTATTTTATTCCTTTTTCTTTGAACTTTTCGCAAAGCTTCTTAACCGTTCCGTTGCAAACAAGTTCAAACATAAAGTCCATCTTATACGCCAAATGAAGATCATTTAAACCTATATGCACTTCATCTATGCCTTCAACACGAAGAATCTCATCAATATTTTCCACCGCTTCTGCAGTTTCAAACAAAAGTATGGTTTTTGTTCTTTTATTAACGCATTTTAAGAAGCGCTCTACCTCGGACGCTGTTTTGAACATAGGAAGCATTATTACATCAGCGCCCGCAGCTATCGTTTCTTCAATTTCATCCTCACTGCTGCAATACGCATCTGTTGCGTCGTGCAACGGATTTACTCTCACAAGAAGCTCCGAATCGGTTATGTAAGGTCTTATTCTCTTTACGTCTTCAATGGTATGATGAGATTTTACCGTATCGAGTCCACCCTGACGCTTTTCTTTGTCGATATATTCCATATCGATCCAAATTCTGTCAACACCTGCACGCTGAGCAATCTCGGCAACTTCAATGTTATTGGTGATATACATCAATGTCAGTGGCATACGTTTTCTCCAATCTTACAGCTTTCAATCTTTAATCTTTAAAGCCGGCACCCCAACGTAAGTGCCTGATACTTCTATATCTTTTACAACAACGGCGCCGGCTCCTATCGTGCAGTTTTCGCAAATCGTTATATTGTTTATAACCGTTGCGCCGGCCCCTACAAAGCATCCTTTTCCAATCATTACTGTACCGGCAATGCGGCTGCCTACAGATATATGACAAAAGGGATCGACTTTACAATCGTGATCTATCGAACAACACGTATTGATTATGGCGCCGTTTCCAATCGTTGCGCCTGTATTTATTACAGCTCCCGGAGCCACGAAAGAGCCTTTGCCTATAATTACGCTACTTCCGATAACTGCCGAAGGATGTACTATAGACACGATATCCGCTCCGCTATTCAACATATTGTTTGTGATTTTTTCTCGAACTTTGTTGTTTCCTATTGCTACGAAAAAATCACATTCATTTAAAAATTTTAAGTAGTCGCTTGTTTTGCCGGACAATTCAACGTCGCACTTCTCCGCATCGTCAAGAAAAAGCACCTGCTTATATCCGCAAAGACGAGCTGCATCAGCAACCACCCTTCCATGTCCGCCCGCGCCTACTATCACAATGCTGCTTTTCATACAACGGAATCCTCTCTTGTTTCTGTTTGAAGAGCTCGATTTCCCTTAAACTCTTCCATTGTTTCGGAAGTTGCAGAAGAAATACCATCACGCTTCAATACTATCAAAACGGTTTTAAAAATAATTTTTATGTCAAGCCACAGCGTTACATTTTCAACGTAAGAAACGTCTTTTTTAAATTTTTCTTCCCAAGTCAAAGAATTTCTTCCGTATGCCTGAGCATATCCCGTCAAGCCGGGACGCACATTATGTCTTTTCCTTTGCTCGTCGTTATATAAAGGAAGATACTTCACAAGTAATGGACGAGGCCCTACAATAGCCATATCTCCCTTTAAAATGTTTATGAGTTCCGGAAGCTCGTCCAATGACATTTTTCTTAAAAATTTTCCGTATCCGTTAAGACGTTTATCATCCGGAAGCAGATTGCCGTCTTTATCCTTGGCGTTAGACATAGTACGGAATTTTATGAGCTTGAAAATCTTTTCCTTGCCGTATTTACCGATTTTACCGGGGCGGTATTGCGTGAAAAAGGGATTTCCGCGCATAGCTATAGCGCCAATTATTATGAGTATAATAAAAACAGGGGATAAAATAAGCAAGGCGATAAGCGAGAGAAAGAAATCTATCACTCGTTTAAAAAACTTCGCGTACATTATGTAAACCTCTCAATTTTATTTGAAACAGCTTCTTACGATTTCAATAACGCATGACTGCTCTTCTACAGTCATTTTATTGTCGCTTGGCAAACAAAGTCCACGGGCAAATATATCCGCTCCGACATCTTCCGCGCATCCTGCGATATATGCGTTCGTTTTGCATCTGCCGCTTCCCTCTCGGGTAACAAATTCGTGCATACGATACATCGGCTGCATATGCATCGGCTTCCATATAGGTCTTCCCTCTGCATTATATTCAGCAAGACGTTCAAGTATTTCGGTGGGGCAAGTTTTCCCCTCTTCTTTTACGTAAAGAGCTTCGTTGTCGCTTCTTACCTGGCGACACATTGAGTCTTTATTTATTATCATACAGGAAAGCCAATAATTAGGTTCCGTACCATCCACTATAGGATTCATTTCGATAGGAAGGTCGGCAAATGCTGCTTTGTAACGCTCGTATATAGCCTTTTTCTGCGCAATATGCGTTTCCAAATAAGGATACTGACCTCGAACGACGCCTGCGATAACATTACTCATTCTGTAGTTATAGCCAACCTCCTCGTGCTGATACCAAGGCGCATTTTCTCTTGCTTGCGTCGACCACTTACGAGCTTTGTTCGCAACCTCAATATCGTTTGTCAAAGACAACCGCCGGACGAACCCGTTATAATTTTATTACCGTTATAACTGATTGCGGAATAATCTCCGAAAGAGCCGCACTGTTTGCCGTCAACGGTTGCGCCAAGCGCTTCCGCCGCATCCTCAATCAGAAGCGCGCCGTGCTTTTCGCATATTTCCTTGATTACGTCCATTCGGCCCGGGAATCCGTAAAGCTCCGCTGAAACAACGAGCTTAACGTCAGGATACATCTCAAAAGCTTTTTCGAGCGCTTTGGGATCCATATTCCACGATTCTCTTTCAGTATCTATAAAAACGGGAATTCCACCCTCGTATACAACGGGGTTGAGAGTTGCGTCAAAGGTCATATCGGAACAAAAAACACGTTTTCCCTCAAGCGCTCCGTGGCTTATCGCAGGCTTTCCGTAAAGCGTTTCTCCCGCATGCTTCACCGCAAGATGAAGCGCCGCTGTACAGCAAGAAAGGCCAACTGCGTATTTCATTTCAGCTTTTTCTGCCGCAATTCGCTCAACTTCGTTTATATTTTCGCCAACCGTACTCATCCAGTTCGTTTCATAAGCTTTTTGGATATATTTAATTTCATCACCGTGCATAGTAGGTGTGGCGAGCCAAACTTTCTTTTCAAAACGTTTCATATTAATTTCCTCAACAGAATTGCTTTTCATTAAACCGTAGCGGCTTCTTTGTCCTTTTCTCTCTTGTCAATTTTATACGTAGGAACAAGGGCTTTTACGAGCTCTTTCATTTCGGAGCTTTCGCTGTGAGCGGCTTCGGAGAGTTCTTCGAGATGGGTGAAGAGATTGTCTTCGTCGATGGGAATCGGGCGGGCGACGCTGATAAGGCCGTTTTGGGTGCGCTGGAGCCCTTCCTCTTCCATAAGGCGCTCTTCAAAGAGCTTTTCGCCGGGACGGAGTCCCGTGCATTTGATTTCAATATCTACGTCGGGTTTTAATCCCGAGAGAATTATGAGGTTGCGGGCGAGATCGTAAATTCTTACCGGCTCACCCATATCGAGAACGAATATCTGACCGCCCTTTGCGTATGCTCCCGCTTGCAAAACTAGCGAAACCGCCTCGGGAATTGTCATGAAATAGCGGATAATATCTTTATGCGTTACGGTAACGGGGCCGCCCTCTGCTATCTGGCGCTTAAAAAGCGGAATAACCGAACCGTTTGAGCCGAGAACGTTACCGAAACGAACGGCAACGAAGTTTGTGTTTTTGCTGTGTCTGCCTATCGTTTGGATAATCATTTCGCAAATGCGCTTCGTTGCGCCCATAATGTTCGTGGGGTTAACGGCTTTGTCGGTTGAAATCTGAACGAACGTTTCTGCGCCGTAGTCATCAGCGGCGCGCGCAACGTTAAGAGTTCCGAAGACGTTATTTTTAACGGCTTCGTTAGGGCTTGTTTCCATAAGAGGCACGTGCTTATGAGCCGCCGCATTAAATACTATATTGGGGCGATATTCTTCAAATACTCGCCTGATTTTAACATTGTCGCGTACGCTTGCGATGAGAGTTAAAAGATTCAACTCGGGGTGACGGCGCTTAAGCTCTTGCTCTATATCGTAAGCGTTGTTTTCATAAATATCGAGGATAATCAGAAGCTTGGGGCTGTGAGTTGCGATCTGACGGCAAAGCTCGCTGCCTATTGAGCCGCCGCCACCGGTTACGAGAACGGTTTTATTTTCTATGTAGCCCATAATTTCGTCAAGATTTACTTTTACCGGCGGTCTGCCGAGAAGGTCCTCGATCTCAACGTGGCGAAGCTTCGAAACGTTCACTTGCCCGTCGGCAAGCTGATACAAGCCGGGCAAAACCTTTACGGGCACTCCGGTTGCGTTGGCGCGAGCTACTATATCCTTAAGTATTTGAGAGGGGACGGATGGCATTGCTACGAGAATTTCTTCAACGCCAAAAACGCTTGCGTAATGCGAAATCGTGTAGGTATCGCCGACTACTCGAACACCCATAATCGAAGTTCCGATTTTTTGAGGGCTGTCATCAATTATACATACGGGATGATATTTGATTTTATCCGTGTAGATCATTTCTCGAACGAGCGTTACACCGGCGTCTCCCGCGCCGACTATCATAACGCGCTTTCCGTTACAAACGTTGCGACGGGACGTGTTTTTCAAGGTTTTATATATGCGCTTTGAAAATCTCATTCCGCCGGTTGTTAAAAATACAAAAACCGTACACGCCACGACCGCTCTTAAGCCTATATTGAAAAAGCCATCGAAGACAAGAGCTATGACGGCGTTTACGCAACCGATTG
>JAZRGJ010000070.1:0-1707 GCA_045644125.1 Eubacteriales bacterium
AATCGAATTCCATTAGTAGATCCTCCATATATTTTTTTATATGTGAAAATATTTTATCTATATATAATACTATACATATATATTATATAAGGAATTTCGACCAATTTCAAGTATTTTTGGCGAATTAATATTTTGTTATCATTTTTTCTCCAAATGCCTTACTAATTGCGTGGCAGAATAATTTTGATGATTCTTCACCTTGCTTAACTACCGCGAAAATTCAAGCTATAAACCGCGGCAGAATTACAAGCCGATCATTTTCTCTATCTCATTATAAATGATTTCGGCGGAATTTCTTTTGTGAAGGGATTTTATCCTTTTTGCAAGCTCTTTTCTCTTCTTATAATCGTTTACCAGCATCAAAACCGCATCGTCAAGTTTTTCATCGATTTCCTCCTCGCAAATCATTATTGCCGCTCCGCTTTTTGACAAAAGCTCGGCGTTTTTAAACTGATGATTGTTGGTCACGTTTGGCGAGGGAATCAGTATAGCGCTCACTCCAACGGCGCTTATTTCGCTAAGCGTCATAGCGCCGCATCTTGATATAACGATGTCTGAGGCGGAAAGAAGCTCCGGCATATTATCCGTAAATGCTTCAACGTTGCAGTTTCTGTTTTCTCTAAGGAATCTTTCGTAGCGCCCCGTTAGCTCGTCAAAGTATTTTTTACCCGAGATGTGGATATGAACTATCCTATTTTCACGCTTGCAGTTCTTTTCCATCAGATTCATTACCGCGTTGTTTATACGGCTTGAACCGCCACTGCCACCAAAGGAAGAAATCAATATTTCGTTATCCTTTATGCCAAGGGATTTTCTCGCCGCTCGCCTGTCGGTGTAAATGAATTTGTCGCTCACGGGATTTCCTGAAACGGTGAGATTATCTTTTTTCTTAAATTCCTTTTCCGAGCCATTAAATCCCAAGAAGATTCTCGAGCACTTTTTTGATAAGAGCTTTGTGGCAAATCCGGGAATCGCGTTTGATTCGTGCATCGCTGTCGGAATTTTCATTTTTATGGCGGCGCTGACGGCAGGCCAGCTTACGTAGCCGCCGGTTCCTATAACCGCATCCGGCTTGAATTGTGCGAGTATTTCCTTTGCCGCTTTTTTAGCTTTTAGTGCATTTTTAATTCTCCTTACGTTTTCTAAGCATATTTTGCGCTCAATGCCTTGTATCTTTACTGTTTTCAAATTAAAACCGCGCTTTTCGATAACTCGGTTTTCTTCGCCGCCTTCCCGCCCCACGAATAAAATTTCCGCATCTTTATTTTTTTCGCGGATATATTCGGCAATTGCAATAGCCGGGCTGACGTGGCCGACCGTTCCGCCGCCGGTAAATAGAATACGCATTTTTCTACCTCGCATTTAATTATGTATTTTTGAAAAACGTGATATTGAAAGAAGAATCCCCATCTCAAAGAAAATCATAATCAACGACGAGCCGCCGTAGCTGAAGAATGGCAGGGAAATTCCGGTATTAGGTATAGTGTTTGTAACAACCGCGACGTTTAAAAGAACCTGAATGGCAATCTTTGTGCTTATGCCGAATGCCGTGAGCCTTGAAAAAACGTCGTGCGCGCCCAGTGCTATCTTATACCCTCTGAATATCAGAAAAGCGAAAACGAGCAAAGCGCTTACCGCGCCCAAAAGTCCGAGCTCCTCGCACAATATCGCAAATATCATATCGTTTGCCGGCTCGGAAACGTAGCA
>JAZRGJ010000071.1:0-2035 GCA_045644125.1 Eubacteriales bacterium
GTTTCCGCGGAGTGCGTCTGCTTCAGCCATGATAGCGCGGTTTTCTGCGTCGAGCGCGATAACTTCGTCAACGAGGGGAAGCTTTGAATCCTGAAACTTATTCTTGATGTTCTGTTTTACAACGTCGGGATTCTCTCTTAAAAATCTGATGTCAATCATTTTTATATCTCCTTTTCTTAATACAAAATAAAAAAAGAGCCATTCATCCACCAAAATGGGACGAATAACTCCGTGTTGCCACCCAAATTACGCACAAGCCGTGCGTCACTCGAAAGAGCTTAAGGCGCTCATAACCTCTGCTCGTCGCAGAATACTCGGAAAGCGGAAAGCAAACGTCGACTGCCGCTCGCACCAACCGCGGCATCTCTTAAGACGGAAAGTTTGCATATTCTTTCGTCACAGTATACTTATTATATAATAAAGATACGAAAATTTCAAGTTTTTTTCAAAAGTTTATCCCAATTTTATAAAATATTCAATATTTCTTCTTTATTTTCGCCTTTTCTCTTGATTTTTCATTTTCTGTTAGGTATAATATATGTGTTAATTAAATATATAACTAAAAGGAGATTACTCATGTTAGTTTCTGCAAAGGAAATGCTTGAAAAAGCAAAAGCCGGCCACTACGCCGTAGGACAGTTCAATATCAATAACCTTGAATGGACGAAAGCTATTCTTCAGACCGCTGAAGAGCTCAAGTCCCCCGTTATTCTCGGTGTTTCCGAGGGCGCAGGAAAATATATGTGCGGCTACAATACCATCGTTGGTATGGTTAACGGTATGATCAAAACTCTCGGTATCACCGTTCCCGTAGCTCTTCACCTTGACCACGGCTCATACGAAGCTGCTTACAAGTGCATTGAAGCAGGCTTCTCTTCCGTTATGTTTGACGGTTCTCACTACCCCATCGAAGAAAATATCGCAAAGACTCGCGAGCTCGTTGCGGTTTGTAACGAAAAGGGACTTTCCCTTGAAGCTGAAGTCGGCGCTATCGGCGGCGAAGAAGACGGCGTTGTAGGCGGCGGCGAGGTTGCTGACGCTGACGAGTGCAAAATGATCGCTGACCTTGGCGTAACCATGCTTGCGGCAGGTATCGGTAACATTCACGGTAAGTACCCTGCAAACTGGGCAGGCCTTAACTTCGAGGCTCTTGAAAAGATCAGCAACAAGACCGGTGATATGCCCCTCGTTCTTCACGGCGGTACGGGAATCCCCGAAGATATGATTAAAAAGGCTATCTCTCTTGGCGTTTCCAAGATCAACGTTAACACCGGGTGCCAGCTTGCATTTGCTGCTGCAGTTCGTAAGTACGTTGAAGCAGGCAAGGACCTTGAGGGCAAGGGCTTTGACCCCAGAAAGCTTCTCGCTCCCGGCGTTGAGGCAATCAAGGCTACCGTTAAAGAAAAGATGGAACTCTTCGGTTCTGTTAACAAGGCGTAAGCTCAGAAGATATTTAAAAAAAGCGAGTCATTTGACTCGCTTTTTTCTTTGCGTTAAGTTTTTAATCTTTTCTTCTCTCACCGAGTGTAATTCTGTATTCCTCGTAAAACTCCTCGAATCTACCATCGTCAAGAGCGTCACGGATTTTCTGCATAAGCTCGTTATAGAAATAAAGGTTATGAAGAACGGCAAGGCGCATTCCGAGAGCCTCCTTTGCCTTAAAGAGATGGCGGATATAAGAACGTGAGTAGTTTTTACAAGCGGGGCAGCCGCACTCTTCTGCTATCGGGCGGCCGTCTTCCATATATTTTTCATTAAGAAGATTTATTTTTCCGCGCCAGGTGAAAAGATTTCCGTGGCGAGCGTTTCTTGACGGCATAACGCAGTCGAAAAAGTCAACTCCGCGGTGAACGGCTTCAACGATATTCTGCGGAGTTCCGACACCCATGAGGTAACGGGGCTTATCCTCGGGCATATAAGGCCCAACGACGTCGATAACGTGGTACATAACGTCGGTTTCCTCACCAACCGCAAGGCCGCCTATCGCATATCCGTCGCAATTTACTTCACGTATCGCTTTCATGTTTTCAATACG
>JAZRGJ010000072.1:0-4746 GCA_045644125.1 Eubacteriales bacterium
TTTCCGTTCTCCTTTCCGTCTTTGCCGTGGGATTCGTCACCGCCGTTTACGATAACGCTCGCTACGAGGACGTCGTCACTAAAACCGACGGGCTTTTTAAGATTCCCTCCGAGCTTCCCCGATATTTCAAGAGCAATTTCCCCGCTGACGTAATCGCATCAGCCGCAGCGCCGGCGATATTCATTCCCTTGACGCTTCCTGCGTATTCCGATAAATTCCTCGAATATTTCGGAATAATCCTTTTGCCGCACTTTAATATAACGGCTCTTTTCTCACCCACAGCTTCATTCTTTTTGATTTTTTCTTCCGCTCTTCTCGCTCGTTTGCTTGCAATGCCAAAGGCGCTCTTGCGCTTCCGTTCAATGTGGCTTGCAAGCTTTGTTGACAGTTAAGGGAGGGCGCTATGAAGCTTTTACTTACCGTCATAGTAATAATCGCCCTCGCAAACCTTATCTCAGCGGCTTTATACGTTACGAAGCGAGCTCGGGCGCATTTGCGCTTCAAGGCCCTTGCAAAGCAAGGAAAATTCAAACTTAAGTTTACAAGAAGCTTCTTCGCTTCGCTCTTTAAAATTTCACACGCCCCCGACCTTATAGCCGAAATCGGCGACAAAATCTATCTTCTCCGTTACTATAACGGCAAGGGCGGGCGCTACCAAGTGCATTTTGCAAACGAAGAATATTCCGTAAGGTTTCAAATTCTTCTTATAAGAAGCCTTTTCTCAACGGGCGGAAGGCTCATTTCCGGCCACTCAAACGTTGCGGAAAGCACGACGACCGTACGAAGAAAGGTTATAATCGTGCCGAAGCTTCAAATTCCGGAAGAATATGAGGCTTACGAAGAGCTTGGCAAAAAAATCGTTCCCATTATGGTTTTCAATCCGACGCCGTCAAGCCTTACATACGTTTCCGACGAAAAGACCTCGATAAAACTTGCCTTTACCGGCGACAGCTTCCGTGGGATAAAGATTTTTACAGGCACGTCAGCCGCCAATTTTCTTGAGCGCGAGCAAAGATATTTTGAAAACGACAACAACTTTTGAAAGAGAAAATTATGGACGCAATTTACACTGTTTTAGCAAAAATACCGCCGATAGTTCCGCAAATAATCGGCATCACGGGTACCGTTCTTTATATTTTGTGCTTTCAGCTTAAGCATAGAATAGGCATTATACTTATGAACGCAAGCTCTCGCTTGCTTTTCGTAATTCAGTATTGCCTGCTCGGAGCTTTTGCGGGCGCTATACTTGATATACTCGGCATTAGCGCCGCATTCATTGCAACGAAAAAGGACAAGGAATTCTTTAAAAAGCACGCAATCCTTATTTTCGCTTTGACCGTTGCCGTGATAATCGCAGGCGGTGTCTTGTCAATCGTTCTCGCCTTGAGTGCTACGGACAATATAACTCCTTGGGTTATCATTCTCAATATATTACCGACGCTTGGCGTTCTTCTCCACTCCTCAGCTTTCTTCCTCTCGGAAGAGAGAAAGATACGTATTCTTTCACTCGTCGGCTCGCCGTTCTGGTTCGTTTACAACACCGCCTCAAAGGCTTACGGCTCGTCCGTCGGCGACGTTCTTTCAATGGCATCAATTATCGGCGCTATGATACGATATAAAAAACACAACGAAGAAAATTCCGACTCGGTGAAAGAAAATCAATAAGCTTGATAAAAATTTGAGAGGGCTCGCCACCCTCTCATTTTTGTTTAATTAAAACTTAAAATCAATTACCTTTTCTGCGGAATCGGAGTCGATATAGAGCGTGAAGTTTTCGTGCTCTTTGAGGAGCGTTGCGGGGACGAGGGGCGTCGTTTCATTCGTTTTTAAAGTTTTCTCAACCGCATTTGCCTTAACCGCATAAGGAACGCAAGATATGATATGACGGCACTGCATAATCTGGTAAGCCGTCATGGAAACCGCCTGACGCGGAACGGAATCAAGATTCGGAAACCAGCCCTCGCCAAGCTGCTGACGGCGGCAAGCCTCGTCAAGATTTACTATGATATACGCTTCACGTGTGTTGAAATCTGCGGGCGGATCGTTGAACGCTATGTGCGTATTTTCGCCGATACCGATAAGCCCGACGTCAACTTCAGATTCACGGAGCTTTTCGGTTAGATTTTTGATACACTCTTCAGTTCCGTCAACGAAATTTGCCGAGCGAAGAGGCGTGGGAAGCTTTGCAACGAATCTCTCTTTCAAGTATTTGCGGAAGCTTGCGCCATGTGTTTCGGGGAGGCCCACGTACTCGTCAAGGTGGAACATATCAACGCGTGACCAGTCGACGTCCTCTGAAACAAGCGAAGAAAGCGTGTCAAACTGGGATGCGCCCGTTGAGAGTATTATTCTCGCATATCCCCGACTTGCGATAGCTTCTCTTAAAAGCTCAGCGGTATACTTTGCCGCGCTTTTGCCAAGAGCCGCTTTATCTTTACAAATTCTGACTTCCATTTTAAAATCTCCTTATTTTTATACTACCATTTTAACAAAATAAGGGAAGCTACGCCTTAACTTTTTTGATTTTGAAGATATTATATTCTAGATTTTTTTGATAAAAAAGAGCCGTTTTAACTTGAAACGGCTCTTTTTACTTTATTCGAACAAAAGACTCGAAAGGTCTTCTATTTTTTTAAGATAACAGTCGCAATTTTCACGCATGAAGCTCTCGATTTCGGGGACGTCGTAGGCCCAGCCTGCCGCCGCAAAATCAACGCCTGCCCCACGCGCCATATCGTAGCCCGGCTTCAAGTCGTCAACGACTATTATATCGGACGGCTTAAGGCTGTATTTTTCCATAAGCTGAAAAATCGTTGCAGGGCTTGGCTTGCGCTCGTTTTCAGGAATATCCCAACCGAAAATTATATCGGGCGTCGGCAAGGAGTTTGCCCTGTAATCACGCTCGATATATTCTTTAAAGGAATGGGAATCAACCGCAACTATGCCGCCGTTTTCACGGAAGCGGGCTATAATATCTGAAATTCCGTCGTAAGCTTTAGGCACGTGCCCACGCACGTAATCACGCCAGAACGCCTCTTCGACCTTTATTTCCCGCTCGTCGAGCCCACATTCGAAAAGAAGCTCGATTATACCGGGATCAAAGTTTTTTCTGAAGTAATCCTCCAGCGTATATTTGTCTGAAAGGTGGGGGCGTGTCAATTTTAAGTATTCAACGAAGCACGGATAATGTATTCCTCTCGTGCTGTCAACCACCGTATCGTCATGGTCGAGGACCAAGCATTTGTATTTCATCGTTTATCACCGATATTCAAAAAAATTACGTTTGGCGTTGAAACTGTAAGGTCGCTTTTTTCGATTGAAATGCTTTTGCCGTGAGTTAAAAACTCAAACGCCTCACGCGAGCCGCCGAATGAAATTTCACGAAGACTGTCACATGCGCCGAAAACGTCGTCATCCTCCAAAACCTTAACGTCTTTCGGAATGGAAATTCTTTCAAGGCCGGTGCAGCCGTAAAACGCATCGTAGCCGATTTCCCGAAGATTTACGGGAAGAATCAAGCTTTTAAGAGAGGCGCAACCCTTGAATGCTCGTCTGCCGATTTTAGTCAAGCGCGCGGGCAAGTCAACGATTGCGAGCGAGCGGCAGCCCTCGAAAAGAGATTCGTCTATAAGCCCCATATTCGATGAAAGCTTCACCGATTCAAGCGAAAAGCAAGAGGCGAAAGCGTTAAATTCAACGAGAATACAAGAGTCGGGAATTTCCACGTGACGAAGATTGAAGCAAAACGCAAACGCAGCAGAGCCTATCATAAGAATACTCTCCGAAAGCTTTAGCTTTGAAAGAGAGGCGCATCCCTCAAAGCAACCCTCGCCAATGCGCTTTACGCTATCGGGAAGAGTTACCGAGCTGAGCGACGGACATGACGAAAACGCTTCGTCAAGTATTTCTTCAACTCCGAAAGGTATTCTGACTTCTTTTAAATTTTTGCATCCCGCAAAGGCGCAGGCGGAAATTTGCTTTAACGACTTAGGAAGCGTGACTTTTTCAAGGCACTCAAAATCCCTGAATGCGTTTTCGCAAATTTCCAAAACGCCCTCTTCTATAACAAGCTCGCGAATTTCGGGAGCATCTTCATATTGCCCCGAAAAAACGACACGGGATAGGTCTATTTCATTTTCCGTGAATTTAAAATCCATTTTTTCTCCAATAAGAAAGTGACTAGTTAAGCTTTGCAAGAGCCGCCGTGAGAGCCTCACGCACCTCAAGATATTTACGGAGCTTTGCTCTTTCGCCCTCTATTACTGCGGCGGGAGCTTTAGCAACGAAGCCCTCGTTGGAAAGCTTCTTTTCAATGCGCAATATCTCATCGTCGTTTTTCTTCATTTCTGCCGCAAGTCTTGCCTTTTCTTTTTCAAAGTCGATAACGTCGGCAAGAGGAATATAGAGAGTGCCGGCATCGGTTGCGATAACGACGGCATCGTCGGACTCGTACTTATCAACGATATTCAATTCGGAAACCGAAGCAAGCTTTTCAAGAATTTTAGCGCTAGACTTGAAGCTTTCTTCATACTTCGTTACAACGAAGAGCTTCGCTTTCTTCGAGGGGGGAACGTTCATTTCCGCGCGGCGAGTACGGATTGCCGTGATAGCTGAAATAATTCTGTCAACGTCAAGGCTTGCCTCGTCGTAGCGCTTCATTTCCTCAGCCTTAGGATATTCGGAAATCATAATCGACTCGCAAGAATGAGGAAGCGCCTGATAAATCTCTTCGGTTATAAACGGCAT
>JAZRGJ010000073.1:0-4882 GCA_045644125.1 Eubacteriales bacterium
CTGTAAGCGAAGAATGCGGGCTTCGGGCGTCTTTCACAGTCCATGATTGTTTTCATCCAACCGGACGGCCACGCATCAATGAAAAGGTGGATGGCGAAAGTAATCATTTTTCTGTCGCGTCTGAAAGCTTCCGTCATGATTCTCGTTGCAAACGCTTGATGCGCCTGGCTCTTTTCAACCCAATCTTCAAGATTTTTTCCGTCGTCAAAGAAGAAATTGTGGAAGTCCTTAGTCTGAGCATTTACGATATTTCCGGGGCAGAAAGGCTCGCGAAGCCACTCTTTCGGATAGCGCCTTTTCATCAAGTCCGCAAAATCAAGTCCCTCAGCGCCAAACTCACCGCAGCCGTAATACCAATCGGGGCGGGTGGGAAGCCAGAAGCCCTTGTTTAAAAGGCCTATATCTATTCCGTGTCCGTTGTACCACATGGGGTAGCAATGGTTGTCGGGCATGGTTTCCGAGGGGGGATCGTAATCTCCGTCAACGTGCTTTATAACTCTTTCGGGATTGAGTATTTTAACGGCAAGGTCGCAAGCCTTAAAGAAGCTTTCAAGCTCGTGTCTTTCAAGGTGTCTGTGCGGCTCGTTGTTTGCGTTGGGAAACGGCTCGTTTATGTAGGAAATTATAACTGCCGAGGGGTGATTTCTTATAAAGCGCTCCATTTCCTCGGCTTGTCTTACGCCCTCCGCAAATTTCGTTCTTCTCATACAGCCGAAAAGCGGCAGGTCGGTTTGCGCCATCATTCCGAGCATATCGCAATAGTCGTAAACCTCTTTATTTACGGGGCGCTGAGTAAAGCGCAAAAAATTCATATTGCAAAGCTTCGCAAGAAGAATATCGTCGATAAGCTGCTCTGTGTCCCCACGTAAAACGTCTTGCTGCTCAAAGCCCATCGTGTTTGCTCCGCGGAGCTTGATTTTCTCACCGTTAAGGTAAAATGCGCCCTTGGGGCTTGACTTCGTATCCTGCGTGAAGCTTCTTTTGCCGAAGTGGGTTTCTTTTCTGTCGAAAATTTTTCCGTCGGAGTAAACTTCAACGATAATCTCGTAAAGATACGGCGCGTCGGGTGTCCAGCTCTTTAAAGCTGAGCTGTCAAAGGGGATTCTATAAACGTTTGCGCCCTTTTTCGCAGGAATCGCAAAGCCTTTGTTAAGCCTGTCTGCAACCTGCGATTGAGTAAGAGTATCGCCCATTCCGACCTTGCGAAGCGTCGAGGGAGTAAAGGATTTGTTTTCAAAAACACATTCCTTAAAATTTCTTCCGTAAACGGAGTAGCGGATTTCAATTTCACGCCCCGTATAGTCCTCGTTATGCACTTCAAGCGTGATTTCGTTTTCGGAAACGAAAACGTCGGATACGGAGAGTCTGTTTTTAATCTCAACGGCAACCTCGCCCCAAATACCCATGCCGGGCGGGCAATGGTGCCAGCCGAAATCGGGATCGTCCCAGCCGAATCCCGTCGCCGCATAAAGCTTATCGCCCTCGCAGCGCGGCTTTCCAAGGGGGGCGTTGCCCATATAAATATAGTCGTTGTAAAGCTCGATTTTCAGCTTGTTTTCGCCGAGCTTGATATTCTCGTCAATATTAAATGAAAAGGGCGCAAAAAATCCCTCGTGAATTCCGACGCAGGCGCCGTTTACGTAAACCACAGCTCGATAGTCTGCGCCAACGAAGCTTACGTAATAAGCCTTTTCGGGTGAGATATTATCAAGCGTGAAGCTCGTTTCGTAAACCTTTTTTGCGTAGCCCGCAGGGCCGCTATAGTGGGGAAGAGTAATTTCTTCGCCGTCGAGGGTGAAGTTGCGAAGCGGAATTTTCTCCGTTATCATATCAGCCGTCGGCGCATGATTTTCAAGAAACGGCGCATAGTGCGCGCGCATATCGGAAAGGAGCTTATTAAGCTCTTCTTCGGTTGAAATCTTTTTTGCGCATTCAAGGGGCGAAGCTTTTAAATCAAGCTCCGTTTTGCGAACGCTTTTTTGAATCGGCTCGTTTTTTGATAAAAGCTCTTGCCTTCCGCCGATGCCCTTTTGGGCTATGCTGCCAAAAAAATCCATACTTCCTCCAAAAAAATGTTTTCTAATTCATTTATATCATAAAAGAGAGGGGCTAACCTTTAAATTATCACAAAAAAATAGCACAAAATCACATTTACTTGACTTTTTTCTTTTACTGTAGTAAAATATCATTATAAACTTCAAAAAGAGGATAAAAATGTACTACAAATCCTTGCAAGCAAATCTTCCGGTATCAAACGGAATAAGTCTTACATCGGGCACGACGACGGAAAAAGGCGTAACCTTTAAGCATACGCACGACTTCGAGGAAATCGTTATAGTAACGAGCGGCAGTGGAAAGCAATACGTAAATAACGAAACGTATTTTGTTTCCGCGGGTGACGTTTTCGTCATAAAGGGCGAGGCGATTCACTATTATGAAAACGTTGATAATTTGATGGTTTATAACGTAGGATACAAGCCTTGGGTTTTGAAGGATTTTTCGCCAATGCTTTTGAAAAATGCGGGCTATCATTCGCTTTTTGTTTTTGAGCCCGCTTACAGAAAGAAAAACCATTTTTCCGAAAGACTGCATCTTGAAAAGGAAGAACTTTTGGAGCTCATTCCCATGCTTGAAAAATTAAAGGCGGAAATCACGATTTCTAATAACGAGCTTGCGGTAACGGGACTTTTCATGCAAATAACGGGCTATCTTTGCCGCCATTTGAAGCCCTCGAAAAGCTCCTCAAAGGACGAGAGCCCCGGAAAGAAAATAATAGATTATATCGAAGAAAATCTCGGAGAAGAAATAAGCCTTGAAACTCTCGCAAGCTTCTCTGGGATGTCAAAAAACGGAATAATAGCAATGTTTTTGCGCCTTTACGGCACGACGCCGATAAAATATATAACCAACGCTCGCCTTTATCGCGCCGAAGAGCTTTTGAAAAACACCGAAAAGCCGATAACCGAGCTTGCGCTTGAATGTGGTTTTTGCGACTCAAACTATTTTTCAAGAGTTTTCAAAGCGTATCGAGGTAAAACTCCGAGAGAATACAGAAAAGCGAGCAAAATATAAAATAAACGAGGATGTCTTGAAAGATTCATCCTCGTTTGATTTTTATTTAAAATCGCTACCTTGGCGCTTGCCGCAGTTTATTAGCTCTTCTTCAATTTTCTTAATAATTGCGTGCTTATCCTTGTTCCACTCGGGCGCGACGAGCATCCCCTCGGGGCAGTCGCCCGTAAGTCTGTGGATTATTACGTCGGGGGAAAGATGGCTCACGATATGCGCCGCACCCTCGCAGTATTCCGAAAGAGTCGGGGGCGTGTAGCTTCCTTCAAGGAAAAGCTTTTCAAGCCGAGTGCCCTGCATTACGTAAATCGAGTGAATTTTAACACCGAAAAGCTTGAATTGCGATATGTATTCGCTCGTCATTTTCACGTCGGAAAGAGTTTCTCCCGGCAAGCCTATAATTAAGTGCGCTACCGTTTTTATCCCGTGGCCGTTAAGAATCTTCAAGGCTTTTTCAAAGCAATCCCGTGAATAGCCGCGGTTGATTATCCTTGCGGTTTCGTCGTTTGCCGTTTGAAGTCCAAGCTCAACCCACACTTCGTATTTTTCGCCGTAGCTCTCAAGAAGCGAGGCGATTTCCTCGTCAATACAGTCAGGGCGAGTGCCAATGGCAAGCACCTTTATTCTGTCGGAAATGAGAGCCGCATCGTAGCGCTCCTTCAAAGTTTTTATATCTGCGTAAGTATTCGTAAAATTCTGAAAATACGCTATAAATTCTTCGCCCTCACGAGCAGAATCAAGCGCTTTTGAAACCTGCTCTCTTATGCTTGAATCAAAGTCGATATGCTCGCCTGCGCCTCGCTCTCCGCAGAATATGCACCCACCCGTGCTAACTTTTCCATCTCTGTTGGGGCATGAAAAGCCTGCGTCAATGCAAATTTTTTTAAGGCGCTTGCCGTATTTTTTTCGCAAATATCCGCTTAAATTATTGTAAAGCATTGTTTACCTCAAATTTATCTCTTTCCTATATTTTAGCATATTTTATGCGTGCGGTCAAGCATTTTGTCTTTTTCGTATAAATCGCTCATTCTTGGGAAAATTAAACCCAGCTTACGAAAGGAGCCGATTTAATGAAAAAAGAAAACACAAAAGAAGAAAATATTAAAAATCCCCCGAAGTACAGACGAGATAATTCGCCAAACGCAACTCCTGGGATAAATTCACCCGATATTGCCCCCCCCGTATTCAATCCTCCCGTGCCTAACAGAGCTTGGACCGCAATGCGACAGGGAATTGATATTGACGAGCTTTCCGAAGAGGAAAAGCGTGATCTTTATCTCGGCAACGACGGCGTTATGTAAGTCTTTTGCGACTTAGCGAAGTGAAAATTTAACTCTCGACTTTCGGAGATTTGCTTTTTTTGCAAATCTCCGTTTTTAATTGTTGCTTTTTGCGTGCGCCCGTGCTATAATTTATACATAAAACTTTTGGAGGCTCGGAAAATGTTTCTTCTTAACACAGAAAGAGTTTATCTTTACGAGGGAAATGAAAATATTTACCTCGACGTTTTCGCAATAAACGACTCTCGCCTTTTGCCGCGTGATGCGGTCCTTATAATCCCCGGCGGCGGATATTCCAACGTTGCTCTTGATATTGACGGTGAAAAGGGCGCTCTTGCCTACGTCGCGCGTGGAGTCAACGCCTTTGTTCTCAATTACATAGAAGTAAGAGAAAACGATTCTTTCCCCGTCCATCTTGAAAGGGCGGCTCTCGCTATGGCATACATAAGACAAAATGCGGAGAAATATAACGTAAATCCCGACAGAGTTTTCGCTCTCGGCTTTTCTGCGGGCGGTCACCTTGCCGCAACTCT
>JAZRGJ010000074.1:0-5502 GCA_045644125.1 Eubacteriales bacterium
GGTCTTTATTTGTTTCGCTCAACAATACAACGAAAAAATACAGAAAATCAAGGTTTTTTTGCATTGAACTATCAAAAACGCTATGTTATAATTTAGTTGGTTGTCATATCAAAGTTACAGTGATTTTAAAAATGCGGAGGACTATGAAAATGCTCAAAGTAAAATCTTGGAAAGAGCTTACTTTAAGAGAAAAAATCGGACAGACGGTAATTTGTCTTTGCGAGACCGAGAAGCACGTGGAAATGTGCGGAAGCATAGAGAAATTCCTTGAAAAATACCCCGTAGGCGGAATTTTCAATAACTGCGGAATCGTTAAAGGGCTTCTTACAGGCTCAAATCCCAATATAAAAAACATAGCAAAAGAATATAACAAGCATCTTCGCGTTCCTGTTTTTTTAACCGCTGACCACGGCGCATTCATTTCCAAATCGAACGTTCATCTTCCGCCGCAGATGGCGCTCGGCGCGGCAAATGACGAAGAGCTTGCTTATAAGGCGGGTTTATTCGAAGCCGAGGATGCCAAAAAAACCGGTATACACTGGATTTTCTGGCCCGTATGCGACCTTAATATTTCAAATCGAAGCCCAGTAACCGACACACGTTCCGTCGGAGACAACGTCGAGCTGACGACGAAAATTGTTAAGGCGGAAATGAAAGCCGTTAAGGATTGCGGAATTATTTCAACCCTTAAGCATTATCCCGGAACACCGTACAACGAATACTTAGATCCGCATCTCACAGCTATCGACAACGAGACTCCTATGGATTTATGGCGAAGCACCTACGGAAAAATGTATAAAGAGCTTTTCGAGGCAGGAGCGCCCACAATAATGACGTCTCATATGAATTTAAAAGAATATCAAAGCGAAATAATAGACGGCGCTTATCCCCCTGCAACGCTTTCACATGAGCTTACAACGAAATTGCTTCGTGAAGAGCTTGGATTTAAAGGCGTAACGGTCACCGACGCGCTTGTTATGGGAGGATTTTCCGGAGCGAAGTCTCTTGAAAATACGATAAAATCTTTCCTTAGCGGAAACGACGTTCTTTTATGGCCCTGCTACGAATACATAGACGAAATGGAGAAACGCATCCTTTCCGGCGAAATTGACGAGAAAATCCTTGATGCCGCGGTTGAAAGGATATGGAATCTCAAAAGAGAATACGGAATTCTCGATGAAGAAGAGCTTGTTTCCGATAAAGACGAAAAGTTTTTCACGGATATATCGGAGGAAATATCACAAAAAGCGCTTACTCTTGTATGCAACGACAACAAGCTGATACCCGTTGACAAAAAGAAAATAAATAACGTTTACATCGTCGGCGTTACTCCTGACGACCGTCAGTATGAAGACCTCACATTTTTGAAAGATGAATTTGAAAAATACGGTTGCAACGTTACAATGAAAAGAAACGCATGGACCAGCGATATTGAAAAAGCAAACGATGAAAGCGATCTGATAATTTTCGCTCTTTGCCGCACGACGCACCGACCTATAGGTCCGCTCGATTTCTGGGGTGATGAAGCAACGTCGATATGGACCTCGAACTGCGCAAGCAAACCCAAAACTATTATCGCAAGCTTCGGCACTCCATATCTTTACAAATACTATAAGACTTCAAATTTCGCTTATATCAACGCATATTCATCGTCCCGCGCCACACTGAAGGCTTTCGTTAAATCCGTTTTCGGAGAAATAGCGCTTTCCGGCAAATCAAGCGTTAAACTGTAATTATAAAAATTTCTTCAAAAACCGCCCTGCTCAATTCGAGCGGGGCGGTTTCATTTTTTCTATTTTAAATTACCTTTTCATAAAGCCACAAAACAGTGTAGCGGTCTTTTAAGTATTTTGCGTAAATAATTGCTTCGTCAAGCTTTTCTTTTGAATACATATTTTCAAAATCTTCGAGGGAAAGCTCAACTGACGAAAGCATACGAAGAATTTCTTCGGGAGAGGGTGAGTCGGCTAAAATTTTGCGTTTTTCATCCCACTTTTCGCAATAAATATCGGTTTTATTTTCATAAATCCAACCGAGTTTCTTTTGCAAAGCCAAAATTCCCTCTGCCGCCAAAAAGTCTTCTTTTCCACGATAAACTCGGCGGACGTTTTTCTCCCATTCGTTTAAGTCAAGCGTTTTTTCCTCGGGAGTTGATATTTTAAGAAGCTCACGGCGTAGCTTTGCCACAACGTACGTGGAATACGCCACGTCAATTCCGTGGCAGAAATAGTCTTCACCGCGAAGAAGCCCCACCACCTCAAAAAAGTGCGAGAGGTGATGCTCGCTTCCCGAAGCGGGGCGTGAGTTACCCATGTATGCCATAGCAATTCCGACGATAACGAGCGCGCGCATAAGAGTTGCGATACTCTCTTCATTGCGAGAAATGATTTTCTCGCCAAGCTCCGCTACGGAAACGACCGCATCATAAGTCATTTTGTAGATAAAATCGCAAAGCGGCTCGCCGTTAACTAAATTCGAAAGTCGCCAATCGTTAAGACAGCTGAATTTTCCAATAATATCACCGTAACCCGCTTTGAGCATATCAAGCGGCGCATCTTTGATTATGGCAGTATCTGCTATTATCGCCTTTGGCACTCTTGAATTCGTGGTAATTTTCATTCCTCCGAATATCATGGCCGCTCCCGAAGAAGCGTAACCGTCCATTGAGGGCGCTGTCGCAACTATGTAATACGGCAAACCGTGGACGCAACTTACGTGTTTACATAAATCGTTTATGACGCCGGAACCGACGCCTATTATCAAATCGGTTTTGTCAGTTAATGATTTTTCAAGCAAATCTACCGCTTTTTCATTCGGGACGAGAAAACCGTCTGATACGTAAGTGAGCTCGGAATCAAGCTTATCGCCAAGGAGCGCTTTCACACGCTCGCCGCACACAAGAAGCGTATTCTCATCACAAACCACGCAAACGCTATTGTAATTCCGTGTCAACGCGGGGAGCTCTGATAAAGCTCCGTTGCGGATTATAACTTTTTCTATATCGCAGCTATGCCTTTTTCCGCACTCACAATCTATGGAATTACCCAAAAATGCATCAATATCGGGAAGTGATTCAAAAGGCTTTTCCAAAACCTTTCGGTTTTTACCTTCAAGCTGCGTTAACGCAACGTCAAAATCGAATGAATTTATCATGATTTATTCCATTTGAGAAAATTTATATTATCAGCGTTAAGGCGGCTGCTAAAATAGCGGAAAATGCGCCTGAGAAAAGATTTACAACGTCATTATCGAAGAACTCAAAGCCCGAAGCTTTCTCGCATTTTTTCTTGCAATGCCATTCCCTTTCGGTTAATTTTTTGCATTTTGGGCATCTGTATTTCACTTGAACGAGCGAGCCGAGGGCGCTATCGAAGAAAACTCCGATAAATGCGGCAACGGACGCTATGATAAACGGGCGCCAATATATGAGCTTAGAGAGCAAGGCAAGCGCCGGAATAACCAACGAGGCGAAGAATGCCGCAACGCTTCCCTTGACGGAAACGCCGCCGCTCATGCCCTTTTCGGCAGGGCGCCATTTGAAAAGGTCGAATGTTTTCTTTGAGAAAACGCCGAAGCCCGACGCCGCAGTATCTGCGAAAGCTTCCGCAAGCGACGCCACGTAACCAACGAGGAATGCAGGGTGAGAATACAGCGCAAAAAAGAGAGCGAAAAACATAGGAATTATTCCGTTTGCAATTACCTGAACGGCATCACGACATTCGCCACGCTTCGTAATTTCGTCTTTTTTCTGTTTTTTCTTCTTTATTTTATCTATTAAAACGCTACCGACAAGGAACGTGAGAAGAAGCAAGAATCCAAAATTGCCGAGAGTTAAGCTGACGACTATATCAAGCAAAACCGCAAGCAAAGTTCCAAAGCGGGTGAGCGCCTTTTTTTCGATAACGACCGCTATTATTACGGGAGTTAAAATTATAGGGACGAGAAGATCGTTTATGACGTTGAGATAAATAAACGCATAAGAAAGGAATCCTGCCCCAAGCGTTACCGTGATATTATCAAGTCCGCGCGTGCTGATAAGCTCGACCGTTGCGGAGAAGAATCCGATAACGAGGCATTGCCAGAACTTGAATCCCATATGAAAGCAGGCTTCAAAAACGAGCGGAACAACCGTTGATACGCAAAAGTTCGTTAAAAAGCCGAGTAAGCTTTTGCTTCCGTATATTTTAGGATTGCATTTTTTAACAGCCTGTCCGACAAGGCCTGCAAAGCCGTCGCCAAGTGAGGTTGCGAAAACTCCGATACCGAAATAGAGCACGAATTTCGGAACGAAAAGAGATACCGTTGCCATAATTGACATTGCGATACCGTAATAAACCGTTCCCGGCGCATTGTCGCCGTCCGAGGCGATCATCGGAGTGAGCTTTCTTAAATAGGTTACCACGAGCAAAAGCGTGAAAATAAGGCACACGCTTAAAAAATGTATGCTTCCGCCGCCGAGGAATGAATACAAAATCACCCACTCAAAGCCGACGAGTATGTGAACGAGTTTTCTCGTGTAATTTTTTGCCATACCGAGCTTATACGCAAAAAACGCAAGTCCGAGGCACAAAACTCCGTAAAGAAGAGCGAAAATATAAGCTTTTAAAACCATTTTTACCACCTAGAAATTAGTCAAGTTAATTTTACAACAATTTTCTCTAATAGTCAATAGACAAAAAAGAAAACGCCCAAAATCGCATATAAGCACACGTTTTGAGCGTTTTACTTTAAATTTCTTCGCTTTCCTGATTTTTGAAGCGGTTTTCTCCGTCTTCACTCTCAGCAGAGTTACCCTCTTTGCCGGGGATAACTATACCGCGAGTCATAGCCATGAGGTTTTCTTCATTCTTTTTATTAAGAATTCTTTGCTTCTCTTCCTTTGAAAGCTTAATATCGTTGTTGATTTCTTCGCTTACCGTGCCATCCGAAAGTGAGAGAAAATTCTCAAAAGCATCGGGGTATACAAAGGTTTTCTGAGCGCTTGCAAATCTGACGGTCATATACTTTCCGTTTTTTGCGATTATAACACCGTCACCAAACGATTTATGTTGAACTTTGAGATTCTCAAATATCATAACTATCCTCCGAAATTTTATGCTTCTGCTTTACTGTATTTTATGCTGTGACAACCAAAGCGGCACTATTGTAGCAAATATATATGTGTTTGTCAATAGCTTAATTGAAAAAATAATAAAAAAAGTATATTTTTTTGAAATACTTTGCTATTTTACTTTGAGCATTGCGTTTTTATACCAAAAATTTTCAAAAATTTACGCTTCTGTACTCGCAATTTTGTTTTATTTATATAAATCAATATTACAAAATTTCAAATTTTATGTTGAAATAAAATAATTTTTTCGGAGTTAATTCAAAGAAAAATCGGAGGATATTATTACCCTCCGATTTGTTTAATCGTTATTTTTTGTTTGCGATTTTTGCCAAAATTTTCAGCAAATCTCGATTTGCCAGATTAGTTTTGAGGAAAAATCGTCGGCTGACGAG
>JAZRGJ010000075.1:0-4803 GCA_045644125.1 Eubacteriales bacterium
TCCTCAAAATCTCCACGATATTTTGCGCCCGCCACCATAGACGTAAGATCCACAGAATAAATTTTCTTATTCTTTAAAAGTTCCGGAACACGCCCTTCGGCAATTCTCAACGCAAGGCCCTCAACTATTGCGGTTTTTCCAACGCCAGCCTCGCCGACAAGGCAGGGATTATTCTTGGTTTTCCGAGATAGAATTCTTATCAGCCGTTCCGTTTCTTTTTCTCGGCCGATAACCGGATCGATTTTTCCTCTTTTAGCAAGCTCCGTAAGGTTTTTACCGTATTGATTTAAAAGTGTAATAGCCGGAGCTTTGTTCGTCGGATATTCAAAATGTTTTTCCGCAATTTTCAGCGTGGTTTGTATTTCATCTATAAGAGTTTCAACGTCAACGTTGAGTTTTTTCAATATCTTCAACGCAATGGAATCTTTTTCCTCACATATAGCGAGAAGAATATGTTCCGTTCCGATTCTTGCCGCGCCGTAACGCACGGAAACTCTATATGCGCCCTCGACAATTCTTCTGCACCTGGGTGTCATATCTTTAGGATTTAAATTGCTCTTAACCCCGTATCCCGAATATTCTTTTACCGTCTTTTCTATCTTTTCGTTATCTATTTCATGTTTTGAAAGTATCGCGGCAGCGCCACCCGTACCTTCTTCTGTCAAAGAGAGAAGAATATGCTCGCTTCCAATATAAGTATGCCCGAAATTTTCTGCGAGTTTAACCGCATTATTCAGCGCTCTTTCCGCTCTTTCTGTAAATTTATTGCTCACTGTTTATCCTACCTTTTTACGTGATACGAAGTTTAAATCAAATTATACCCCAAACCGCAAATTTAAAACAAAAAATAAAAATTACCTTTCTTTGTTTCTGAGGAGAAGCTCGTATTTCATTCTTTCGTAAAGTAAAAGGTCTACGACGGGTGTGCTTTCAAGTAAAAATATCTCCCGCAAAGCTTTTACTGCTTTTTCCGTTGCAAGTGAAAAATAAGGTTTTACGTCCACTCTCTCTATGCTTGAATAGACGTCCGCCAATTCATCAAGCAATAAATTGATATAAAGAGCCTCGTTTCCGCTGTCACCAAGCTTCAAAGGGAAGAGCTTTTCGTCGATAATATAGCTCTCGGCGTTATATAAATCTTCGGCGAGCTTAAATTCTTCGTAAATCAGCGTGAACGTCAGAAAATCCACGATACCGCTTTCATCAATTCCTTTATACCTCTGAAAAGCTTTTACAGCCTCTTTCGTTTCATCACCGAAGATTCCGTCAATTGCGATTCTCGGAATCTCGTCAGTTACTCTGTCTGAGATAAAATGCAGATATTCTTGAATTTCGCGTATTGCCGCGCGCTCATCTCCTAAACGATACATATCATTCTCCTACGATATAGCCGTGCCGGGATACTGTCCCCGACGGACGTTATTGCCTCTGAAAAGGTCTTCGTAAAGACTCGTTATTCTGTCCCAGGTTTCTACCGAAACACGTTCGGGATCGCCTCCAAGATTAAATATCCGTTTAAATTCCCGAACAGCCGCAGCTGTCGTGGCTCCAAATACGCCGTCGGGAGCGTTTACCGCAATACTCGGATAAGCATTTTGCGAGATATAATTTAAGTAGCGTTGCAAAGCTTCTACGTCAGCTCCGGAAAGCCCCGGTCGCAAAACTCTGCCGGGAAAGGGCAAAACCTCGCCTTCTCGGAATTCAAAAGCAACGCTTGAAAGATAGTTATAATACGTATTTTGCAAGGTTTCCCAAACCGAGCGGTCAACAACACCGGTTTCCGGAAGTCCGTAGGTTTTCTGAAAAGAAAGAACCGATTCACGAGTTCCGGGACCGAAAACGCCGTCTATCGCCGGAGCTGATACGCTGGGAACGAAAAGGGAAACGTAATTCAGATAATATTGCAAGGTTATAACACCGCCCGATGCATCTCCCTCGCTGAGATCGGTCGTATATTGAGTTTGAAGCTCGTCAATTTTCAAACCCTCCGAATTAACTGTTGAAAGATTTTTCACGGCGTTGTAAACAAGCTGTATGCGATACCAGGTATTTCTTCCTATAATACCGTCCGGAGTAAGATTGAAAACCTCTTGAAATTTTCTTACGGCATCACTTGTTGACGTATCAAAAAATCCGTCAACGGGATAAATTTTAGGTATTCCGGGGTAATTTAAAGAAATTCTGTTCAGTTTTCTTTGTAAAAGCTCGATTTCGAATCCTGCGTCACCTTCGGCAAGCGGAACGGCGGGCGCGCTTTCCGGGATATTTTCAACAGTAACGTTTTCAACCAATTCAATGTCGTTGCCGTAATATCTTTGCAAAATCTCAAAGGCGCTGAGTCCTTGATCGGCAAGCTCTACTGAGCCCCACTGTTCAAGTCCCGAACACTGCACTTCAACACCGTCGCAAAAAGTTGCAAAAAGCGGCTCTATAAAATTTCGCCTTTTTATGTATGAATTAAAGGTTTCGTCAACCACCTCGGATACGCTGTCGTATATATTTCTTTGATATACGTAAGTTTGGTCATAAGCAGGTGACGAGGTTATATCAAAGTTTTTACCTCGACTTCGGTAAAATTCTGTATAAACTCTATTAAGCGCAACGGAAATTTGCGCCAATACGTTAGCTTTTATCGCTTCACGAGGCCAGGTTGGAAAAATTTCGCTCGAGGCAACGTTTTTGATATAATCAGCAAAGTTTTCGCTGACGTTTTCAGCGTCGCTGTCGGGAGAGCCGAGATGGACGACTATTTTTTCGGGTATTATCGGATAACTTACCATAAAATCTCCTCATAAATTTTCATTTTCTTTTACAAAAGTATCAAGAGTGTTGCGGGGATATTCAATATTCTTAACGTGAATCGGCGACGGTATCATATTAACGGGGAGCGAGGTATTGATTCCTGAAAAAACCGGAACGTTTTCAATGATTTTCGTAAAAAATCCTTGGTTGCGAACTTCTATTCTATAAAGACCGTAAGGAACTTCGGGCGCGCCCGGCGATAAAGAAAAGCTTTTTGAAGGCGCAGGCAAGCTCACTCTCTCGCTTATTCCGTCAATATCCGTTACAACGGAATAATCTATAAATGAATTTTCCTCTTGTATCCCGCTTATCCTAACGAGAGTTCCTTCGATGGGCAAAGAGGAATTTGCCGAGGTCGTTATGACCGATAAAGTGCCAAAATCTTCAAATTTCATATCTACTCCTTAAAACGTTTATTTATTTGTAAATTAAGGTATTTTCTATCATCTTTTGTCGTTTTAGCTCTTGACTTTATTATTAAATTAATATATAATATACGTGTAATCCTAAATGGATATTGCCAAATATCCATATCAACAAAAAATTAAAGACGGAGAGTTAAGATGAAGGAAAGTTTGTTCGGAGAATTGAGCGTTATCGGAATGCGCGGTTGCGAGGATTTCGCAGCACAGGTTGATGCATACCTTAAGGAGTGGCGTAGCCACGATACCGACGAAACATTTTTAGTTAACAGCACCTGCCCGAGATTCGGAAGCGGTGAAGCAAAGGGAACGATCCATCAATCGCTTCGCGGTAATGACGTTTATATTATCGCCGACGTATTCAATCACGGTGTTACCTACAATATGTACGGTAAAACCGTACCCATGAGCCCCGATGATCATTTCCAGGATATTAAGAGAGTTAACGGCGCAATCGGCGGAAAGGCGCGCAGAATCAGCGTTATCATGCCTATGCTTTACGAAGGAAGACAGCACAAGCGCTCCGGCAGAGAATCACTTGACTGCGCACTCGCGCTTCAGGAGATCGTTAATATGGGCGTTACGAATCTTATCACCTTCGACGCTCACGACCCCAGAGTTCAGAACGCTATTCCTCTCAGCGGATTTGAAAACGTTCGCTCCTCTTATCAGATGATAAAGGCAATGCTCAATACCTACTCCGATATTGACATAAATCCCGATAATCTTATGATCATATCTCCCGACGAGGGCGGAATGGCTAAATGCATGTATTACTCCTCGGTTATGGGAATTGACCTCGGTATGTTCTACAAGCGCCGTGATTACTCTATAATAGTTAACGGCAAAAACCCCATCGTAGCTCACGAATATCTCGGACGCGACGTTAAGGGCAAGGACGTTATAATCGTTGACGACATGATTTCTTCTGGCGACTCTGTTATCGACGTTGCAAAACAGCTTAAGGACAAGGGCGCAAACAGAATTTTCGTTTTCGCAACATTCGGTCTTTTCTGCAACGGATTCGAAAATCTCGACAAGGCTTACGAAGAAGGTGTTATTACCAAAATATTCACCACCAACCTTGTTTACAGAATGCCTGAGCTCCTTGAAAGACAGTGGTATCAGGAAGTTAATATGTGCAAGTACGTCGCTTACATAATTGACACCTTGAACCATGACAGAACTATCAGCACGCTTCTCGATCAGTCTAAGAAAATACACTCTCTTCTTGATAAATACAATAACAAAACAAACAAATAATTGCTTCGATGGGATGCTTTTGATTTTCAGAAGTATCCCATTTGCAAAATTTAAAGGAGCGTTTAATGAGAATTACGCTTGAATCGGACTACGCACTCAGAATTTTAAGCGAGCTTGCACTTCACGATAAAGTTATAGATGCAAAATCCATATCCGAAAGCACGTCTGTTACGTTGAGATTTACCTTGAAAATACTCCACAAACTCGTCGGCGCTGATTTCGTCAGCTCGTATAAAGGAGCTTCAGGCGGCTATAAGCTTAAAAAAAGCCCTACGGAAATTTCGCTGAAAAACGTTATTGAACTGATAGACGGACC
>JAZRGJ010000076.1:0-2068 GCA_045644125.1 Eubacteriales bacterium
CAAGGCTTTTTCCTTTGTTGTTACTTGACAAAAGCTTTAAAAAGATATATACTATAAAGGTAATTCCGTATGGAGTAAAACAGAAAAGTTTAATGCATATCCGTGTTAAATTTTACGGAGGAACTGTTATGAAATGTAAAGAGTTGTTTGCTAAAATCGACGAGCATTTCGATGAATACGTAGACGTCTGGCAAAAAATATGCGAAATAGAAAGTCCTACGGCTTTAAAAGATAAGGTTGATGCTGTTGGAGCTTTCGCTGTAAATATTGCAAATAGGCACGGTTGGGAAGTTGAAATTCACGAAGAAAAGATTGCCGGCAATGCGATTGCAATAACAATGAATAAAGAGGCAAAAGGCGCGCCTATCGTATTTTCCGCGCATATGGATACGGTTCATCCCGTTGGAGCTTTCGGCGAAACGCCCGTTAAGCGAGATGGGGAAAATATATACGGCCCCGGAGTTCTTGACTGTAAGTCGGGTATCGCTCAATCTTTCCTCGCAATGCATGCTCTTGAAGACGTTGGATTTAACGCCCGTCCCGTAATTTTAATTTTGCAGAGCGACGAAGAGGTGGGAAGCCGCATAAGCGAAAAACGCACCGTTAAATTTATGTGCGAAAAGGCGAAGGGCGCTGTAGGATTTATAAATCTCGAGGGCTCAAGCCCCGGTTACGCTATAATTCAGCGCAAAGGCATAATTTACTATAATTTTCATATAAAGGGCATCGAGGCTCACGCATCGAGATGCGCTACAGAGGGAGCGAATGCTATTGCGGAAGCGGCGCATAAGATTATTGAGCTTGAAAAAATCAAAGACAAGGACGGAGTAACCTGTAACTGCGGCACTATAAGCGGCGGAAGCGTTCCGAATACCGTCCCCGGCGAATGTCATTTTTGCGTAAATATTCGCTACGTTAATTCCGCCGAGCGTGAATGGATAGAAAAAAGAGTGCGTGAAATCGCTGAGACCGTTTACGTAAAGGGCTGTACCACCTCGCTTGAGCTTTTCGGTGACAGACCCGCTATGGAGTATTCCGAAAGAAATATAGAATTTCTTAATAAAATGAATGAAATATTTGAGGATAACGGCTTGTCAACTCTTATGGCAGGAAAAGCAACGGGCGGCTCTGATGCCGCATACGTTACAATCGCGGGAATTCCTTGCGTTGATAACTTAGCGGCAACGGGCGGTGAGATCCATTCGCCCGAGGAGTTTGCGAATATTGAGAGCTTGCGTGAGCAAGCGAAGAGAATTGCCGCAGTTGCATATTGCATTTAAATGGGAGATAACATGAAAATTACTGTTGCGATAGATTCTTTTAAAGGAAGTCTTCCGAGTCTTGCTTCGGGAGAGGCGGTAAGGCTTGCCGCCAAACGTGTTTTCGATGACGTTACGGTTGATATAAGGCCGCTTGCCGACGGCGGCGAGGGAACTGTTGACGCTATTATTTCGGCAAATAACGGTGAGCTTGTAACACTCACTGTAACAGGGCCTCTCGGAAAGGCGGTTGAAGCCTCTTACGGACTCGTTCGTGAAACGAATACTGCGGTAATCGAAATGTCGAGCGCAGCGGGAATTACGCTTCTTAGCCGTGATGAGCTAAACCCTCTTAAAACGACAACTTTCGGCGTTGGAGAGCTGATTCGTGACGCTATTTCAAAAAACGCAAGACGATTTATAATAGGCATAGGCGGAAGCGCAACCAACGACGGCGGCGTTGGAATGCTTAAAGCCTTGGGCTTTGAGTTTCTTGACGATTGCGCAAATCCGATAGAAAACGGAGCTATAGGACTTTCCGCCCTTGCGAAGATAAAGCGTGACGGAGCCTTGGCGGAGCTTTCCGAGTGTGAATTTCTCGTCGCTTGCGACGTTAAGAATCCTCTTTGCGGAGAAATGGGATGCAGCGCAGTATACGGCCCGCAAAAAGGCGCAACGCCTGAAATGAAAAAAAATATGGACTCGTGGCTTTCCCGTTATGCGAGTCTTACCAAAGAGATAATACCTGAGGCTGACGAAAAATTTGAAGGCACAGGCGCGGCGGGCGGCATGGGATTTGCTCTTATGGC
>JAZRGJ010000077.1:0-18601 GCA_045644125.1 Eubacteriales bacterium
GGAATAACGCATTTTCTTGAGCACGTATCGATACGCAACGTCAATAAGATTATGAACGGCGAGCTTTACCGCGCCTTAGACAGATACGGGCTTGAATTTAACGCTTCAAGCTTCTCTGAGATGGTTCAGTTTTACATGAGCGGAGCTTCTAAGAATTTCAAAAAAGCCTCCGAAATATTCGCAAAAATTCTTTCACCGATAGCGCTTGAAAAGAGCGAGATTGACGCCGAAAGACGAAGAATAAAGGCTGAAATACGTGAAAGCGATGAGAAAAATTCGCTCCTCACGTTCACAAACCAGATAACTCATAAGGGGACGAGCCTTGCCGGAAGTATCGTCGGCACGAATCCCGTTATCGATAAAATAACGAGAAAAAGGCTCGAGGAATACAGAAAAGAGTGCTTCACGGCGGAAAACGTATTCGTTTACGTAACGGGCAACTTCACGGAGGAAGATATTGAGTTTCTTGCCGACGCTATCTCGGAATACGGGATAAACTCGGGGCGTGAATGTGAAAACTTTGCGCCCGTGCCCGAAAATTTCGGAAAAAGGCCGAGCGAAGTGTACGTTAAAAATGCGGATTTCACTATGGTACGCTTCACCTTTGATATTGATACGGAGCGTCTTGGCGTCCCCGAAACCGACCTTTTGTACGATATACTCCTATCGGGCTACGCATCAAAGTTTTTCATTGAAATGAGCGAGCGGCGAGGACTGTTTTACGATATAAACGGAGCGCTTGAAAGATACCGAAATATAGGCGAGCTTTATTTCTATTACGAGCTTAAGGAGCAAGATCTTTACGAGGCCGTTGAGATAACTGTTGAGATTCTTAAAAGCATAAAGGAAAAGCTTCTCACGGAGGACGAGATAATGAAAGCGCCCTACGTTGATAACGCCTACAATCTTTTTGACGACAGCCGTGAATTCAACTTCACCTTCGCTTACGACAGACACATTATGAAGCTCCCGTATAAGTCGCTTGAAGAGAGAATTGCGGCTTACGAAAAAGTCACTCCCGAAAGGTTAAGAGAGGTAGCGTGTCAAATTTTCCGCAGGGAAAACCTCACCTTAACGCTTAAAGGACGCAAGAAAAAAATAGATACTGACAGAATTAAAAACATTATTGAGGAATTATAAATCAAGCAATATGAAAACGAACGTTTCGGAAAAGAAAAAAAGCTTTATATACGTTTTGTTTATAATCTCGTCTTTTTTTCTCTATATAGTCTTAACCGGCTCAAAAAATTTGTACGTTGCGGAAAAAACAACCCTTAACACCCTTGGCTTCGGCTCGCTCACCGAGCTTGCGATGACGATGGAATATTATTTTTACGCATACGCCGCAATGCAGATTTTGCTGATATTTTTTATCAAAAAAATCAACGTTAAATGGTTTCTTACCTCGACCGTAGCGCTCTCCGCTATTCTCACCGTTCTCGTTGCTTTTACAGAAACTCTGACTCAGCATAACGTAATCTATATTGCAAACGGATTTTTGCAAGCGGGAATCTGGTCGTGCCTTTTAAAGCTTTTAAGCGCAAAGCTCCCGATGCGATATATCGCCCTCGCTAACACGCTTATGTCGGCGGGCCCTGCCGTTTCGGGCATCGTTTCTTACGGTACAGCCGCCGCATTTGGCGATGCGTGGCGCGCGCCCTTTGCTTTTCTCGGAGCATTGCTTCTTTTCGCTGTCGGTCTTTATTTTTATGCGGTAGGCTCGGTTGACCGCTTGCCAAAGGAAATTGACGAGCGCATTATAGTTAAAAAAGACGGAACTTGCGAGGCGATAAAGGAAAAAGAGGATAACGACTTCATTCACCTTGATTCACGTGTGCGTGTTATCGTTTTCTATCTGGCGTCCGCTGTTATGAGCTTCTTCGTTACCTCGCTTTTCTTCATGTTGAATAACAATATCGACGTCTTTTTCAAGGAAATCGGCGGATTTAGCAACGACCACTCGAAGCTTCTCACGATTTTCGTTCCCGTAACTATAGTTATAGGCCCGATGCTCACCGTAAATTCTTGCGAAAAGCATAAAAACTTTATTCTCGTCGGAGCGGCGTATTTCGGAATTTCGGCTATCCTTGCGTTTCTTGCGGTTTTCCTCTTTAATTCGCACATCGTAATTTCGATGCTCATTCTCATTCTGTTTCTCGTAACAGTAAACGGAGCTCGCACGATAACTCTTTCGATAGTTTCCCTGAAAATGAGAAAGAAAATTGACACGGGTGTCCTCTCGGCAACCTTAAACTCGATGGCATCTATAGCTTCGGGCGTTGCGCCCCGCTTCCTCGCAACCATACTCGATAACGACGGTTTCGGCGTCGTTGAAAGCTGGCGCATCTCCTTTATATCGGTTTTCGCCCTGAATGCATTTATCGTCGTCGCAATACTTCTTCTCGCCCTTTGGGTTTACCTTATCAACAGAAAAAAACCTCAGAACATATAAAATGCGCGGTGCCGCCTTGTTGGTAGCACCGCGTAAAATTTTAATTATTCTGTCGGATTCTTTGAAATGTGCTTAAGATACGCATTGATAAATCCGTCGATTTCTCCGTCCATTACGGCGTCGATATTTCCGTCCTCGTATCCTGTTCTCGTATCCTTTGCAAGCGTGTAGGGCATAAATACGTAGCTTCGAATCTGGCTTCCCCATTCGATATTTGCTTTGTTTCCTTGAATGTCCTCAATTCTTTCAAGCTTTTCACGGAGCTTTATTTCCATGAGCTTTGCCTTAAGCATTTTGATGGCGGTTTCCTTGTTCTGAAGCTGGCTTCTCTCCGTCTGACAGCCAACGACGATACCCGTAGGCTTGTGAACGATTCTTATTGCAGAGTCGGTTTTGTTAATGTGCTGACCGCCCGCTCCGCTTGAACGGTGAGCGGTGATTTCCATATCCTCGTCCTTAATAACTATCGAATCGTCGTCGTCAAATTCGGGCATAACCTCAACCGAGGAGAAGGACGTGTGTCTTCTTCCCGAGGAGTCGAAAGGCGAAATTCTTACGAGGCGGTGAACGCCGTTTTCGCTCTTAAGATAACCGTAAGCATTGGGGCCCTCTATCATGATAGTGGCGCTCTTAAGTCCTGCCTCGTCGCCGTCAAGCCAGTCGATAAGCTTAACGTTGAAGCCGTGCTTCTCGCCCCATCTCGTGTAAAGGCGGTAGAGCATAGAAGCCCAGTCCTGAGCCTCCGTGCCGCCGGCGCCCGGGTGGAATGAAAGTATTGCGTTATTTTTGTCGTAAGGGCCGGAAAGAAGAACCTCGATTCTCTTTCTTTCAGCCTCGGTTTCTATAAATTCGGTTTCGCTCGTAACTTCTTCAACGCTATCCTCGTCGCCCGCTTCTATTGCCATCTCGCAAAGCATAAGCGTGTCCTCAAGCTTTGCCGAAAGCTCCTCGTAGCTCTCAACCTTATCTTTAAGCTGCTTTATCTCGCGCAAAATTTTAGAGCTTCTCTCTGCGTCATTCCAAAAATCTCCAACGAGAGTTTCACGCTCAAGCTCTGCCGCGCGCTCCTTAGCTTCTTCTATTCTAAGCTGATTTCCAAGCTCCGCTACGGTATCGACAAGCTCTGTGAGCTTTCTTTTCGCTTCTTCAAGCGCAACTATCATAAAAAATCTCCATTCGTAAAAATAGCTAACAGAGATAGTTTACCACAAATTCTTAAAAATGTAAAGGGTGAGTTTGAAAAATATATTGATTTTTTTCACATGCTATGTTATAATAAAGAAAAAATCTTAAGAGGTGTAAAATGAAAGTAACCAAAGAAACCCTTATCGGCGATATTCTTGATTTTAACGTAGAATGCGCTCAGTTCTTCTTTGAAATCGGTATGCATTGCCTTGGCTGCCCTCATTCAAGAGGCGAGTCGATTGAAGAGGCTTGCGCCGTTCACGGAACCGATGCTGACGCTCTCGTTAACAAAATCAACGATTTTCTCTCGAAAAAATGAAAACTGCCGTTTTAACACCAAGGCTTCTTGGCGCGGCGGAATTTGTAAGGCAGGGGGCTGTGTTCGCCGACGTTGGAACGGACCACGCTTACCTGCCCATTTTTTTACTCGAGGAGGGTAAAATTTCGCGCGCCGTTTGCTCGGATATAAATAGAGGGCCGCTTTTGAATGCGGAAAACAACGCAAAAGAGCGAGGCCTTTATGAAAAAATTGAATTTTTGCTTGCCGACGGAGCGTATGCGCTTGACGGCAAGGGTGTCACCGACGTTGCGATTTGCGGTATGGGCGGCGAGCTTATTGCGGATATAATCGAAAAAGCGCCCCACCTTAAAAACGGCGAGCTTCGCCTCATCGTTCAGCCTATGACGAAACATTCGCATCTTCGCCGCTATCTTGCGTCGAGCGGATTTAAAATAGTTAAAGAAAAATATACAGTCGAGGGCCACCGTAATTACGTAACGATGCTCTTGGAATACTGCGCGCCGTATGAAATTTCACCGCTTGAAGCCGAAATCGGCTTTTCGCCGTATGATTTTTGCGAGAGCCCCGAAAGGAAAGCTTACGTAGAGGAAAGGGCGCGCGCCCTTTCAAAATCCGTCCTCGGAAAAAGGATGGGCGGCGGAGGCGACGAGGAAGAAGAAAAGCTTCTTTCTCTTATTAAAACTATACTGAAAGGTTGACTTTTATGACCGTTAAGGAACTTTACGAAAAGCTCGAGGAAAGAATCCCGAAATCTCTTTCGGAGGATTGGGATAACGATGGACTTATGTGCTCTCAGGATACGTCGCAAGAGGTGAAAAAAGCGCTTCTGACGCTTGACGTAACCGAGGAAATCGTCGATTTTGCGATAGAGCGCTCGTACGACCTTATAATCTCTCATCACCCCCTTATCTTCAGACCCGTGTCACATATTACCGAGGATAATCACGTGGCAAGAAAGATAATTAAGCTTATAAATAATGGAATTTCCGTATTTTCTTTCCATACGCGCCTTGATAAAGTTTCGGGCGGCGTAAACGATACTCTCGCCTCGCTCTTCGGCCTTACCGACGTTGAAAAATTCGGCGAGGGTGAGCTTGGAAGAGTCGGAAATCTTCCTCGTGAAATGGAGCTTGACGAGTTTTTGGATATTTCGAAAACGGCCCTTGGCGTTGAGAACGTAAGACTTGCAAACGGCTATAACGTGGTGCGCCGCGTAGCTCTTGTCGGAGGCGACGGAAAGGACTTCGTTTTCGATGCGATAAAGTCGGGCGCTGACACCTACCTTTCGGGCAGAATAAGCTATAACCTTATGGAAGAGGCGGCGGAGCTGGGTATAAACCTTATTGAAGCGGGACATTATTACACGGAAGCTCCGGTGCTTCGCTTCCTTGCCGAGCTTCTCAATACGTACGATATTTCCTTAACCGTGGATTTTGCGGATTCGAATATGATAGAAATAGTTTAAGACAGCGCTTGAAAAGTGGGAGGACATCATGGCAATCTTTAAGTGCAAAATTTGCGGAGGGTCGCTTGAAATAGGCAAAGACCAAAGCGTTATTACGTGTGAATACTGCGACACTAAGCAGACGCTTCCAAGACTTGATAACGAGCGCCGTTCAAATCTTTACGACAGAGCGAATCATTTCCGTCGCAATAATGAATTTGACAAGGCGATGGGCATATACGAGAGTATTTTGAACGAGGACGCTACCGACGCTGAGGCGTACTGGTCAATCGTTCTTTGCCGCTACGGCGTTGAATACGTTAACGATCCGAAGTCAAAGGGGCGCGTGCCTACGGTTAATCGCGCTCAGTTCACGTCAATTTTTGACGATGAAAATTATAAATCCGCCATTGCGTACGCCGACGTTTGTCAGCGAGAGCTTTACAGAGCCGAGGCGAACATTATTAACGAAATACAGAAAAATATTCTTTCAATATCGCAAAACGAAGATCCGTTTGACGTTTTCATATGCTATAAGGAAACGGATTCTCTCGGCAAGCGCAGCCGCGACAGCGTTTTAGCGCAGGAGCTTTATTACGAGCTTTGCGAAGAGGGCTTCAAGGTTTTCTTCTCCCGCATTACTTTAGAGGGTAAGCTCGGCGTTGCTTACGAGCCGTACATATTCGCCGCGCTTAACTCTGCGAAGGTAATGGTCGTTCTCGGCACTTCGCCGGAGAATTTTAATGCCGTGTGGGTTAAGAATGAATGGAGCCGCTTCCTCGGACTTGCCAGAAACGATGCGGATAAAGTTCTTATTCCTGCGTATAAGGATATGGATCCTTACGATTTGCCCGAGGAATTTTCGCATTTGCAAGCTCAGGATATGTCAAAGCTCGGCTTCATGCAGGATCTTACTCACGGAATTAAAAAAATCCTTGGCGCTGACGATGATTTTTACGGCGACGGCGCTCCCTTCGTTTCAGGCGTGAACGCAAGGTCTTTACTTGAAAGAGCTTTTATTTTCATCGAGGACGGGGATTTCGTATCGGGCGACGAATATCTTGAAAAGGTTCTTAACCTTGAGCCGAGATGCGCCGAGGCGTATCTTGGAAAGCTCATGATTGATTTGAAGGTGAAAAGGCGTGAGGGGCTTGCCGGCGTTAAAACCTCTTTTGCGGAGAACGTCAACTATAAAAGAATCAAAAGATTCGGCTCGGACGAGCTTGTCGGTGAGATTGACGAGATTCTTGAAAACGTCGTAAAGCAAGCGCAAATCCGCGCGACAAGACTTGATATGTTAGCGGATCGAGAGCTTGAAAAACGTGAGCGAGAGTTTGAGCTTCAGGAAAACGCTGAGGATGCGGAAAAGAATGACGACTTATTTGAAAACATATTTCATAAAGAGGGAAAATTCAATCTGACCGTAAAAAGAGAAAATCAGTTCAATTTATTGCAGCGCGACGTGAAAATGAAAATCGGCGACGATGTTTATTACATAAAAAACGATTCTACTATGACGATTCAGGTAGACAAAGGCCCTCACACGATAGATTTTTCAATTTTATTCAGAAAAACCAAAGTTAAAATAAACGTTACGGGTGATACCGAAATAAATTTGAAAATTGATATGTTCACAGGGCAGATTCAAGCAAACGTTGAGCAGTTCACAGGCATGAGCATGCTGTTCTGATTTGGCGACGAAAGCTTTCAATAACAGAAAAAGAGCAGACATACAAGATTTTCCGTCTTGCGTGCCCGCTCTTTTTTTATACCGATATAAAATTCAATCTAATTTTGAATTTTCGCAGATTTCGTCGATAAGCTTTGCCGTATAGCTCGTCACGGGGGAGAGAGGAAGCCTTAATTCGTTTTCGCAAAGCCCGATTTTTGAAAGAGCGTATTTTATCGGAGCGGGATTCGTTTCGGCAAAAACGGCTTTGATTATGGGTAAAAGCTTTTTCTGCATTTCAAGAGCCTTTTCACGCTGCCCCGAAAAATAGCTTTCGGATATATATTGCGTCATGCGTGGGCAAAGGTTAGAGATAACCGAGATAACCCCCATGCCCCCCAGAGCGAGAGTTGAATATATTGCTGTGTCAGAGCCTGTATAAAGGCTTAATTTGTCGGACAAAACGCTTAAGTCAACGAGCCTGTCTTGCGAGTCGGACGCCTCCTTGATTGCAACTATATTTTCCGTCTCGGAGATTCGGCTTAAAAGGGAAAACGAAAGATTAACGCCGGTCCTTGACGGAACGTTATAAATAATTATCGGCAAGCTCGTGCTGCCCGCTATCGCAAGATAATGCCTTAAAAGCCCATCCTCCGTGCCCTTGTTGTAATAAGGAGTAACGACGAGCGCGCCGTCGCAACCAAGGTTTTCTGCAAATACGGTATGCTTGATTGCGATGCGGGTGTCATTCGTTCCCGTACCTAAAATCAGCTTTGCCCGTCCTGCAATCTTATCCTTTGCGAAGCGGTAAAGCTCGTAGCGCTCGCCGTCGTCAAGGGTTGCCGCCTCGCCCGTAGTGCCGCCAACGACAAGGGCGGGGATTTTTGCCTCGATTTGCGAGTCTATCAGTCTTTCAAATGAGTGGTAATCTATTTTTCCGTCGGAAAACGGCGTTATAAGGGCGCTTGCCGTGCCCTTGAAAATTATTTTCTTTTTCATATTTGTCTTATCCCTTGAAAAATAACGCTTGATGTTATATAATAAAGAAAAGTTATCACTTATATTTTATGATTTTCAAGGATTTTTGCGAAAATATGGAAAAGATAGAAAAACTCATAACCAACGAAAGAATTAAAAGCGAGCTTTCAACTCACGATTTTTATTATGAGCTTCCCGAAGAGCTGATAGCGCAGTTTCCGACGGCAGAGCGTGATAAGTGTCGCTTGATGACGCTTGATAAAAAAACGGGCGAATTTGAGCATAAGATTTTCTCCGATATAATCGATTATCTCACCCCTCTTGACATGCTCGTCGTAAATTCTTCAAAGGTTATCCCCGCTCGCCTGCTCGGAAAAACCGACAAAACGGGCGGTGACATAGAGCTTCTTTTGTTAAGAGCGCTTGACGGCGGTGAATGGGAAACCCTCGTGCGCCCCGGAAAAAGAGCGAAGCTCGGCGCCGGCTTTTCCTTTGGCGGAATTCTTCACGCAGAGGTCAAGCGTGTGCTTGACGACGGAAACCGAGTCGTTTCATTCTCGTACGACACGGAAAAATATAAAAATATTTACGAGGTGCTCGACGAGGTTGGAAATATGCCTCTTCCGCCTTATATAACCAAAAAGCTTGAAAATAAAAACGACTATCAAACGGTTTACGCAAAGGAAGAGGGCTCGGCGGCAGCGCCAACAGCAGGACTTCATTTCACGGAAGAGCTCCTTGAAAAAATAAAGGCAAAGGGCGTTGGCTACGGTGAGGTAACGCTCCACGTCGGACTCGGCACTTTCAGGCCCGTAAAGGTCGATAAGCTTGAAGAGCATTTGATGCACGGTGAATATTTCTACATTAGCGACGAGGTTGCGGAAGAAATCAACCGCAGAAGAGCCGCCGGCGGCAGAATAATAGCAGTCGGTACAACCGCATCACGAGTTCTTGAAAGCGTTTCCGACGACACGGGTACCGTCCATGCCATAAGCGGCGAAACGGGAATTTTCATTTACCCTGGCTACAAATTCAAAGCCGTAGACGCTCTTATAACGAATTTTCACCTCCCCGAGAGCACTCTTATTATGCTTATCAGCGCGCTTGCGGGTAAGGAAAACGTTATGCGAGCTTACGAAGAAGCCGTAAAGGAACGGTATCGTTTTTTTTCATTCGGCGATGCTATGCTGATTGTATAAATTCCGCAATACTGCGTTAAAGATACTACAATTTAAAGGAAAACTATGAAATTTATCTGTCCTATATGCGCCTCGCCATTTGAGATAGACGGAGGCGGTACGGCTAAATGTAAAAATAACCACTCGTTCGACAGAAGTCGAGAGGGATATTATAATCTCTTGGTCGGCGCGACGGCGGGCGTCCACGGTGACAACCGTGAAATGCTTCTTGCAAGACGCCGTTTTCTTGACACGGATGCCTATTTGCCGCTCGCAACGGAGCTTTCAGAGCTTCTTTTGGCTCATAGCGAATCTCCGACTGATATTCTTGATATGGGTTGCGGCGAGGGCTATTACACACGCATTGTGAGCGAGGCTCTTTCGGGATGCTCCCTTTTTGCATTTGATATATCGAAGGATGCTGTCAAGCTTGCCGCAAAGCGCGCGAGAGGGGCTTCGTTTGCCGTTGCAAGCTCTTATAAAATCCCCGTCCCGAGCGAGAGCTTCGGCGCAGTTTATAACGTTTTTTCACCCCTTGCGATAGAAGAGGTTAAAAGGGTGCTTAAAAAGGGCGGCGTTTTCGTTGCCGCAATTCCCGACGCCTATCATCTTTTTGAGCTTAAGGCGCAGGTTTACGATACGCCTTATAAGAACGAGCCCGAAAACGAGGAGCTTGACGGTTTTACGCTTATTGAAAGAAAAACGCTCGCATACGACAAAAGCTTCTCGGGCGACGAAGTGCGCGATCTTTTTATGATGACGCCCTACGCATACAGAACGACGGCGCGTGAGCGCGCTCGCCTTGACGAAGTTACATCTCTTAACGTCGGTATGAGATTTATCATTTTGGTATATAAAAAAGAGTGAGGAAAATATGGATTTAAAGCACGGAAAATATTTATCCGTCGATTACGGAGATAAAAGAACGGGACTTGCCGAGTGCGACGTTTCGGGGCTTCTGGCATCCGGTATCGGCACAATATCCGAGGGCGGCATGAAGAAAACCGCCGAGCGTGTTAAGCTTGAGGCGGAGCGCCGCGGATGCGTGAAAATCATTATAGGACTTCCTAAAAATATGGACGGCACGGAGGGCTTCCGCGCGGATGCCGTTAAGGCTTTTGCCGAGATACTTGCGTCGATTTGCCCGATAACAATTGAGTTTTACGACGAGAGAATGACGACTATGGAGGCTTATCGCTTCCTCGGCGAAACGGGAACGTTTGGCAAAAAAAGAAAGGAGAGCATTGATACGCTCTCCGCAGAGATAATTTTGCAGAATTATCTCGACCGTGAAAGAAATATGAAAAACAGGTGACGGCTTTAAGCGCCATTCGAGCCAAAATTTTTTAAAAAACCTAAAATACAGAAGAGAGAACAAATCGGAAAAACCGAAATGCTCTCTCTTTTTTTATCATTTTTAGTTTTGAGCAATAAAGCTCGCTTAAGTCGTTATGATTTCAGCGCTCGTCTGAAACTTACCAAGCGTAATCATAGAATATCGTTGCGTTTTCCAAGTAAGAGTTACCGTTTGCGAAATAGATATTCTCCCATTCGGATTGCGAGCCGGTATAGTAAACGTTGGTGATGTTATAGCAGTCTTTGAATGCGTGTGAGTCAATCGAGTCAAGACTTTTCTGAATCACGACGTTTTGAAGCGAATAGCAGTATTCAAACGCATAGATTGAGATATAGCCTACATTTTCGCCGAAAATAACGCTCGTAAGATTTTCGCAATAGCTGAATGCAGACTCGTGAATAACTTCAACGGAGCTTCCAATCACAAGCTCTGTAAGCGACGAGCAGTTTTGGAAACTGAACTCGTAAACGGCGGTTACTTTATCGGGGATTACGACGCTTAAGAGAGAGTGACAGTTGGAGAATGCGAATGTTCCGATAATTTCGAGGTTTTCACCGAAAGTGACGTTTCTGATATCCGAACAGTCAAGGAATGCTCCGTAGGCTATTTCCGTTAAGGCGTCGCCGAAGCTAAGGCTCTGAAGCGAGGAGCACGACGAAAATGCATATTCGCCGATATATTCAACGTTCTCGCCGAAATCAACGTTTTTAAGCTCTGCGCAATATTCGAATGCGTAGTGATCAATATAAGTTACGCTGTTGGGAATTGAAATGCGTTCGAGAGAATCGCAATGCGAGAAAGCGTAGGTTTCAATATAATGGGGGCCCGAGCCTAAACTAATACTCCGGAGATTGCCACATCCTGCGAACATATAAGGTCCGACGTTTTCCATTCCGCTGCCGATAGTAACTTCAGTGAGGTTTTCACAGTATCCGAACACCCATTGGCCGACGCTTAAGTTGCCGCTGCCGATAGTAACGCTTAAAAGACCGTCGCAGGAATAGAAAGCGTAAGAGTCAATGACGGACGTGCCGTCGGGTATCGTGATTTCGGTAAGATATTCACAGTTATAAAATGCGTAGCTTGCGATAGTTTTGAGCGAAGTTCCGAGGTTGATAGTTGTGATGTTGGTCTCGGCGAATGCTCTGTGCTGTATTTCTTCAATGGTGTCGGGAAGATCGATTTCGGTAAGGGAGTCGCAGAATTCGAATGCGCCCTCGCCGATAGTCTTAATTTCGCTTTCAATCACTACGCTTGTAAGATTGCCACATTCGTAGAAGCAGTAATCTCCGATTTCGATAACGCCCGCGCCGAGCACTACCTCTTCAAGCATATAGCAGTCGGAGAAAAGCTTCTGAGGCAAGTTGCTAACGCCGTCGCCGATTATGGCGTCGGTAAGGGAGGTGCAATTTTTGAATGCGTTGTTGCCGATCATGATTACGCTGTCGGGAATCGTAATCGTTTTAAGATTTATGCAATTTTCGAATGCGCTATTGTTGATCATGATTACGCTGTCGGGGATTATAACGCCGGTGATGTGGTTCGCGTCTTCAAAAACGTAAGAGCCGATGTATTTAACGGGGAGGCCCTCGTAGCTTGAGGGGATTTTGATGATAGTGTCGGCGCAAGTTCCGATGCCGCTTAAGACGTATCCGTCGTCCAATGCGCTCATGGTAAACTCAAGGCCTTCGGAGCTTGCGTTGGGATCGTATTCGAAGCGGATGTTTGAATTGATTAAGTAGTTGTTGTCTGCTCCGATGCTGAGGTTTTCCCATTCTTCCGACGTGCCGTAGAAGTAAACGTCGTTAAGGGAGTAGCAATATTCAAAAGCGGCGTCGCCGATTTCTTCCAAAAGCTTGGGAAGCTCGATTGTCGCAAGGCTTTGGCAATCCATAAATGCGTAGGCGTCAATAAGCGTTACGTTTTCCGGAATAAAGATGGACGCAAGCTTCGTGCAATGCGCAAAGCATGAGTTTCCGATGCGAGTGATGCCGCTGCCGAGGGTAACGGAGTTAAGGCTGTAGCACGATTCGAAGACGGCGCTGTCAAGATTCGTTACGCTGTCGGGCAATATTACCTCTTCAAGAGCGGAACATTCGTAGAATGCGGCCTCGTCAATAATATTAAGCGATGCGCCAAAGTTTACAGCTTCGAGAGAGTAGCATTGCATGAACGCATATTTGCCGATTCTTAAAACGCTGTCGGGAATCGTGATCTCTTGAAGACTGTCGCAATAGTAGAAAGCGTAGTCGCCGATTTCGGTAAGATTTTCGCTGAGGATTACGCTTTCAAGCGAGAAGCAAGCGTCAAACGCATTGTCTAAAATAGCGGTAACGCCGTCTTCCATGATAACGCTCACAAGGTTCTCGCAGGCGTAGAATGCGCCCTCGTTAATCGCAGTAACGTAGCGGGGAATAGTAACGCTTTCAATAACGCTTGAATTTGCGAAAGCGAAATCGTTAATAACGTAAGTTTCGCCGCCCGAAAATTCGGGAAGAGTTATGTTAGCGCTGTCGCCAAGATAGTTAATCAAAAGGTTAACTCCGTTTGCGCTGTAGAAAACGAAGTTGTCGCGCTTGATTATCTTCGTTTGGCCCTTATGAATTTCAATCGCCATTTGCGCAACGCAACCGTGATCGGAAGAGCCGATTTGGAGATTGAGTCTTGAATGGTTAATTACCTCGACGAGCTTTGAGCAGGAATAGAATGCGTCGTAGCCTATATCTTCAATGGATTTGCCGAGCGTCACGCTGGCGAGGTTTTCGCAGTTAAGAAAAGCGCTGTCGTCGATGCTTTTTACTCCGTCCGAAATAACAACGCTCGTGATATTCTTTTTATCAGCGAAAGCGTGGTGAATTATGTCGTATTTTTTGCCGTTATAGCTTTCGGGAAGAATGAGATCGGTGTCGTAAATTCCCTCGAAAGCGATAAGATACGTGGTTTCACTCTGGCCGAAGAATCCGCCGGCGCCGGGAAGCGTGTAGAAAATATATCCGTTTTCGTTAACCAATTTACTCTCGCCGGGGTGAACCTCGAGCGCATAGTAGGAAAGGTAAGTGAAATCGGAATCGCCGGGCTGATAATTAAAGTTCTCCGAGTTGTTGACAAGCTCAAAGAGCTTTATGCAGCTCTCGAATGCGAACATACCGACGGCTTCGAGATTCTTGCCGATAGTAACGCTTATAAGATTTCTGCAAGATGCGAAAGCGGATTCTCCGATGGTGGTAAGGCTATCCGGGAAATTTGCTCTTGTAAGGCTTTCGCAAAGGTAGAATGCGTAATTGTTGATAACGGTCAAATTCTCCGAGAATACGACGCTTGTAAGATTTTTACAGGAATTGAAAGCGCCGATACCGATTGACACGATAGTGTCGGGAAGCACTACGCTTCTTATAACGTCGCACTCGTAAAATGCGCCGTCCTGAATTTGAGTAACGGGAACGCCGTCGTATCGGTCTGCGATTATAACGTTGCTATCGCTGCCAACGTATCCCGAAACGACTGCAAAGGCGCCGAGCTTTTCGTACACAACGCCCTCGGAGGGTGTCAGATCTTTTCCGCAAACGGCGCAGTCGTAATCCGCCCCAAGTTCATGCTTTTCGTACGAATCTCTGGCGGAGCAATTTGAGCAGCTTATCCAGTGATAAGCCGTGTCGGAGTAGTAGGAGGAAGTAAAGTTGTGGTTGGCCTTTGGCAAGCTGACGTTCGCAATTTCGTTTTTGCTCTCATCAAAGCTCTTCTGGCAAACGTTGCACTTGTAGTGTCCGAGGGTGCCCTCCGATGTGCAAGTGGGGGAAACTTCGGGAATCCAAACGCCGTAGTTGTGGCCGGACGAGCTTATCGTAATGCTTGGAAGCTCGTTTTCGTTTTTATCAAGATATTTTCCGCACTTCTGGCAGAAATAGTGACCTAAAACTCCGTCCGACGTACAGGTGGCGGGAACCGTTTCAGTCCATTCTCCAAGGGTGTGCTTATGCTTTTTATTTTCCTTGTCGTCATCGTCGTCATCGTCCCTGCCCGAGTCGCAAGCGGCAAGTACGAAAATACTGAGTACCATGACGAAAAGAAGAAGTATCAAACCGATTTTCTTTTTCATTTTCTCTTCTCCGTAAGTTTGTTTTTTTAGTTTCAAAGATGCGCTTTTGAAAAAATTTTAAAATAAAGCTTACCAAAATTATACCTCGAAAGGAAGTCTTTGTCAACCGATTTTTGAAGTTTTGGAGAAGTCGGGGCTTTTCGCCTTTAAATTTTGCGGCGCTTATTGCATTTTGGCAAGTTTTATGGTATATTAAGTGAAGAAAGTATTGGAGGGCGTTAAATATGCCAAGATTTGAACATACGATATATTCAAACGAGCCTGCGAAGTGCTTTAACGAAGCTTATCCCATAGGATGCGGCAAGCTCGGAGCTATGATATACGGCGAGCCGACTCATCTCAAGCTTAGCTTGAATCACGACGAGCTTTGGACGGGGACGTCGCATCTCGGCAAAGCCGCCCTTTACGATAAAAGCGCTTACCCCGAAGCAAGAGATTTTGCTCTTCAAGGTAAATATAAAGAGGCGCAAAAAATAATCGAAGACAGAATCGACGTCAATAACGGAGCGGCTTATCTTCCGCTCGCAGACCTCTTTTTCGATTTGAAGCTTGACGATGTAACGCATTACTTCCGTGAGCTCGATTTGCAAAACAGCGTAGCCCGTGTGTCGTTTTTTGAGAAAGGCTCGCCCGTTACGGCGGAATTTATAGCCTCGTATCCATCAAACGTTATAGCGATAAAAATATCATCCGACGCTCCGCTTGATATAACGGTTTCCAAAAAGGTTCATTTCTCGGAGGCGACGCTCGTTTCGGGCAGCAGAATCACTTATTTCGGCTCGTGCCCTGCGCTTTGCGAGCGCCAGATAAGGCGTGAATGTAAATTTAATTATCTTTCCGAAGAAAAAACGGGTATTCGCTTTGCCTCCGCTATCGATATTGATACGGACGGCGAATTTGAAATAGTTGACGGAAAATACGAGATAAAAGGCGCTCGTAATCTCGCGGTTTTGATTTCTTGCGAAACCTCATTCAAGGACGGGCTCGAAAACGGCGAGGAGCGCTATAAGGAGCTTCTTTCCGACTGTCTTGATGCGGCAAAGGAAATCGGATATAAGGAAATTTATTTCAGACACTTCCGTGACGTGCGCTCGCTTTACAACAGAGTTTCGCTCTCCTTTGACTCGGAGTCGGGAATGGAAAGTTTGCCGACGGAGAAGAGAATTGCGGCATTTGCCGACGGCTCAAACGATTTCGCTTTAATAACGCTTGCCTTTAATTTTTCCCGTTATCTTCTCATAGCGTCGAGCCGAGAGGGCTCTTCGGCAAGCAATCTTCAAGGAATTTGGAATGAAGAAACCGATGCGCCCTGGTGCTCGAATTATACGACGAATATAAACACCGAAATGAATTACTGGGCGGCGCTTCCGCTCGGACTTCCCGAGCTTCTTTCACCGCTTGAGGCCCTTATCGAAAAAATCTCCGTTACGGGTAAAGAGTCAGCGGAGCATATCTTCTCCGCCGGCGGCTTCACGGCGCACCATAATTCCGACCTCTTCGGCTATTCCGAGCCCGGATATAAAACGGCGGCTTGGTCGTATTTCCCCGTGGGATTTGCGTGGCTTTTGCGTGAGCTTTACAATAAGTACGAATACACGCTTGACAAGGAATATCTTGAAAAAATATGGGTATATCTTCGAGGCGCGGCAGAGTTTTTCCTTGACACGCTCGTCTTTGACGGAGAATATCTCATCCTTGCGCCCGGCGCCTCCGCAGAAAACAGCTATCTTGACGAAAACGGCGAAAGCCTCTCCGTAGCAAAAAGCTCGACGGTTTTTGCATCTATCGTGCGTGAGACTATAACGAATTTGATAAAAGCGGCAAAAATCCTTGAAAAAGAAGACGACGCCGTGGTCGCTCGAGCTAAGGAGGCAGAGCCGAAGCTCTTGCCGCTCCGCATAACCGACGACGGAAGAATCGAGGAGTGGTATTTCGGCGGCGAGTCGAAATCCCCCAAAGAGCCCGAGCCGACGCACAGACATATCTCGCATCTATACGACCTTTATCCCGCAAAGCTTATAAACGTTAAAAACGAAAAGCTTGCAGCGGCGGCAAAGGAGACTTTGCGTGTGAGAGGCGACGACGCTACGGGTTGGAGCCTTATTTGGAAAATGTGCTGTAACGCAAGGCTTCGCGATTCCGAGGGCGTTATGCGCTTTATAAAAATGTTTTTCCGTCCCGTGCCGATTGACGCAAAGGATACAAGCTGCGGCGGCGGAGTTTATCCCAATCTTTTCTGCGCTTGCCCTCCTTTCCAGATTGACGGAAATTTCGGCTTTGCGGCGGGAATTATCGAAGCTCTCGTCGGAGAGCTTGACGGTGAAATTATACCTCTCCCCGCGCTCCCGAAGGAAATAAAATCGGGCAAGGCTTGCGGTATAAGAGTCACTGAAAACAGACGCGTTAACCTTGAATGGCTTAACGGCGAAATCGTGAAATTTGAAATAATTTAAGTGAAGGCTAAAAATAATGATTAAAGAAGTAATTCTCTGTAAATACGGCGAAATTGTGTTAAAGGGCGCCAACCGTGTCACTTTTGAGTCGGCTCTTTTGAAAGAAATCAGAAAAAGAATGAGCCGCTTCGGAGCGTTTAAAGTGCGCTATATGCAAAGTACACTTTACATTGAGCCCTTGAATGACGATTGCGATACCGATGCGGCTTACGAGGCGGCAAAAAAGGTTTTCGGCATCGTCGGCGTGTGCCGCGCGGCTGTGTGCGAAAAGAATATGGAGAGCATTATGGAGGTGGCGAAAAGCTATCTTCCCGATAAGCTTATCGGCGTTCGCACGTTTAAGGTGGACGCAAAGCGCTCCGATAAAAAATTCCCCTTGAAATCCCCCGAAATAATGAAAGAGGTCGGCGGGCTCGTCCTCTCGCTCGTAAAGGGAATTAAGGTTGACGTGCATAAGCCCGAGGTCGTTGTTGCGGTCGAGGTGCGTGACGAATACGCATACGTAAGAGCGGGGCAGGAGGCAGGCGCGGGCGGTCTTCCCGTAAGAACGGCGGGAAGAGGACTTCTTTTGCTCTCCGGCGGTATCGATTCTCCCGTAGCGGGTTGCCTTATGGCGAAGCGAGGAATGGAAATCGAGGCTCTTCATTTCGATTCTTTCCCCTATACCTCGGAAAGAGCGAAGGAAAAGGTTATGCAGCTTGCGGAGGAAATGTGCGAATTTTGCTCGAAAATCCACGTGCACACAATTTCCTTGACTCATATTCAAGAAGAAATCCGTGACAAGTGCGAGGAGGATTACTTTACGCTTCTTCTTCGTGTGTTTATGATGCGCCTCTCCGAGCGTTGCGCCCGTGAATACAAGTGCCAAGGACTTATAACCGGCGAGAGTCTTGGTCAGGTCGCCTCGCAAACCTTGGCGGCGCTTGCCGTTACCGATGCGCAGGTAAATATACCCGTTTTCCGCCCCCTTATAGGTCTTGATAAAAACGAAATCGTAAATTACGCAAGAAAATACGGAACTTTTGAAACCTCAATACTTCCCTTTGAGGATTGCTGCACCGTATTCACTCCCCGTCACCCCAAAACGCAACCGAAGCTCGACGCCGTTTTGGCGGAGCTTTCAAAGCTTGACGTAGAGGCGCTCCTTGACGAAGCCTACGCAAGTATGACGACGGAAGTTAAGCTCGTATATCCCGAATACAAATAAATTTAAAATATATTGACAAAACAAACGTTTTGTGTTAAAATACTTTCGTATTTGCTGCGGAGGAGTAGCGGTAAAGCCATAAAGAGAGAGGGCGGTAGGTGCGAGCCCTTTGGTGTAAACGTGAAGTAGCCGCAGTCGAGCAAGCGCTCGGTGCACCGAAAAGAAAAGCTTTACGCCTATTAGACTTCGGCGTTTTCTCGCGTTAAGAGAAATGAGGAAATTCATTTTGAATTTTGAACTCGGGTGGTACCGCGATAATTCGCCCCGACGGCAAAAACGCC
>JAZRGJ010000078.1:0-4331 GCA_045644125.1 Eubacteriales bacterium
TATGCTCTCAAAAGGGTATAGTAAAGATGAGCTTGTAGTAGCATATCTTGCAGGTAAAACGGAAAAAGGGCATTATTACGATTCATTCAGAAACAAAGTTATGTTTCCGATAATTGATACCTCGGAAAACGTAATTGCCTTTGGCGGAAGAGTTCTTGATAATTCCAAGCCGAAATATAAAAATACGATGGATACACCCGTATTCAAGAAATCCAGAAATCTTTTCGCCTTGAATTTTGCCCGTCACGTCTGCTCGGAGGAGCTGATACTTTGCGAGGGATATATGGACGTTATATCTCTTCACGCCGCAGGATTTACGAATACCGTTGCCACTCTCGGCACGGCAATAACCTCGGAGCAAGCAAGGCTTATGAGTCGGTATACAAAGAAGGTTATAATTTCTTACGACTCGGACGAAGCGGGGCAAAAGGCGGCAAGAAAAGCCATGCAGCTTTTGGAAGAGGTCGGCCTTGAGGTTGGCGTTATTAAAACTCCCGGCGAAAAAGATCCCGACGATTTTATCAGAGAAAACGGAAAAGAAAAATTCGAAGAGATAATTAAAAGCTCCAAAAGCAAGTTCGAATATAATATGACAGCGGTTTTGTCAAAATATAATCTCAGTAATCAGCAAGATAGAATAAATGCAATCGGAGAACTTGAAAAGTTAATATCCGATATTTATTCCAAGGCAGAACGAGAAGTTTATATAAATTACGTGGCTAAAAAGTTTGAGGTTAAACCCGAGAATATAGCTGCGGACGTTGAAAGACTTGTCGCGCGGCGAGAGCGAGCGCGGCGAAGCGATGAAGCGAGAAAAAAGATTCAAGAGGCGGCAGGTTTCGGTGACAGAGTTAACGTTGATTTCGCAAAAGCGCCGGGTGTTGCCACAGCGGAAGAAAACGTTTTGGGATTGATGCTTTTATATCCCGAGCATAACAAACGTGTCTTCGACGGAAATCTTCTTTCGGAAGATGATTTCTTTACCGATTTGAATCGTCGCATTTTCAAATATTTATCCGAAAGCTATTTTTCAAACGGCAGCGCGGACGATATTAACGAGCGCTTTTCGCCGGAAGAGATTGGCAGAATGACAAAGATGAAGCTTGCCAGGATGCCGCTCGAAAACAGCAGCGAGGTTTTTTCGGAAACCGTAAAATCTCTTAAAAACGCTATTAAGAAAAAAGATGCAGAGTCCGTAAGTACTGTGGACGATCTTGAAAATCTATTAAATTCATTACGCAACAAAAAGGAAGGTAACTAAAATGGGAAGAGAAAAGCTTGATGCAAACGATATTATCGATTCGAAAAACGACGGTAGTATATTGAATTCAGACATAATGAAAGCGCTTGAGGATATTGACTATGATTTGACTCAGGTTGACCTTGAAAGCGCAACGCCCGACGAGCTCGAGAACGAAAATTTTAAGGATATTGAGCATGAGGTAGAGGTTTTTGAATCGGAGAAAATGGAAAGCTTTCTTAACCAAGAAGGTCTTTCTATCGACGACCCCGTGCGTATGTATCTCAAGGACATCGGAAAAATTCCGCTTCTTTCGGCAGAGAGAGAAACCTATCTTGCGGAGCAGATTGCGCTCGGCAACAAAGCCGCAAAGGACGAGCTTATCGAAGCTAACCTCCGTCTTGTTGTAAGTATCGCAAAGCGTCACGTCGGTAAGGGTATGTATTTCCTTGACCTTATTCAAGAGGGTAATATCGGACTTATCAAAGCCGTTGAAAAGTTCGATTACAGCAAGGGATATAAATTTTCAACTTACGCTACCTGGTGGATAAGACAGGCTATAACAAGAGCTATTGCCGATCAGGCGAGAACCATAAGAATACCCGTTCACATGGTTGAAACTATTCACAAAGTTTCAAGAACCGCCCGTCAGCTCCTTCAGGATTTCGGCAGAGAACCTACTACTGACGAAATTGCGGAAAAGCTCGGCATAACCGCCGATAAGGTTCGTGAAATTATGAAAATAGCTCAGGACCCGGTTTCTCTTGAAACTCCTATAGGCGAGGAAGAGGATAGCCACCTTGGCGATTTCGTTGAGGATAACGAATCTCCCGCTCCGTCCGACAGCGCTTCGTATTCTTTGCTCCGTGAGCAGCTTTGTAATATACTTCACACTCTTACCCCCAGAGAAGAGCAGGTAATTACTTTGAGATTCGGACTTGAAGACGGCAGACCGAGAACACTTGAAGAGGTTGGAAGACAGTTTAAGATAACGAGAGAAAGAATAAGACAGATTGAAGCTAAAGCTTTGAGAAAGCTTCGCCATCCCTCGCGCTCTAAAACCCTTAAGGATTATCTCGCAAATTAAGTCAAAGTCTACAAAAAAACTTTTATAGCTTTGTACACTTTGACTTTAAATAAAACTCGCGCATATTTAATCGCGAATTTGCTTGACATTTAAGTTATAATATAGTAAAATATAAAGGTAAAATTATGTGTCGCGGAGGATTTTATACATAATGAAGAAAATTTTGTCAATATTGCTCTGTCTTGTTTTCGCATGCGGAATGCTTGTTTCTTGCGATGAAGACAGAGAGTATGGTAGCTATCTTCCCAACTACGGCGATTATAAACCGGAAGTTGAAGAGAAGCTCACTCTTAACCTTTACATCATTACAGATGATGAAACTGCTGAAAATGCCAAGGATACGGTTGCGCTTAATATAAGCCTTTACACAACCAGAAATTACAACACAGATCTTAAGGTGCACTACGTAAAGTCTTCTCAGTATGAAGCAAAGGTTACCGAAGCGGCAAGCTCCACGGGAGAGGACGCTGCGCATATCGTGCTTATAAACAGTCTTGATTTGATGCGTGATCTTGCCAAGGGCAAAGAAGCAGGCGGAGTTGCGGATCTTGTTGAGCTTAGCGATTATCTTGCTGATGGAGAAATCGGTGTTCTTAACGTTAATATAGCATCTGCGCTTCTTGAAAGCGCAAAGGATTTTGGTGACGATAAGCTTTATGCTATTCCCAACAACCACATAGTTGACCAGTATGAATACATCCTCATTGACAAATGGGCTAACGATGAGTACAAGGTAATTCCTCCCTCAATGTTTGATAATGATTTAGGTCCCGATGAGCTTGTCGGTCTCGATGCGCTTGTTGAAGAACTCAAGGCGTGCCTTGTAGCTGACGGTAAGGATCCTGCTGATTATATCAAAACCGAAAAGGGCGCTTACGAGAAGCAGGAATTGCTTGAAGCAGACGGAAAATTCGAGTGCCTTGTTACAAAGAATCCTACTGTTACCTGGGACATCGCATTCTCTTCCGCATTCGCTATAATCGACCGTGGCGAGAATTATAACGATAGAGCAATGCAGATGATCTACGCTATCAATATGGACAGCGATCTTCGTGATCTTCTCCAGTACGGCGTTAAAGACATCAACTATAAGCTTGTAAATAACGACATCGTAAGAATCGAAAGCTCGACAACTACCTACAAGATGAATATTTTGTATACCGGTAATATGTTCACCGCTTCTTATTCTTCTGAAATCAATTGGACCGAGGAAGTAGCGAAAAACGGAGAAAAACAGAATTCAGAGGCAGTTGCTGAATTGGTAAACGTTCCTGAATCGGCGGAGTAATTATGGAGATAAAAGGAAAAAAAGTCGTTTTCCTTGGTGATAGTATAACCCAAGGTGTTGGCGCAAGCTCTCGCGAAAACAGATATACCGATGTTTTTGCTCGAGCAACGGGCGCTCTCGTTTTAAACTACGGAGTTAGCGGAACGAGAATTGCGAAACAAAAGCGAGCTTATTTCGGCCCCGAAAATGCAGCTCTCGAGCGTGATTTTATCTTAAGACTTGAAGAAGACATCAATGATACCGACGTTTCTCTTATCGTAGTTTTCGGAGGAACGAACGATTTCGGTCACGGCGACGCTCCGATGGGCGCTTTCTTTGACAGAGATGAATACACGTTTTACGGAGCATTACATTCTCTTGTGAATAAGATTGCGGTAAAATTTCCCGAAGCAAGAATCGTATTTATGACTCCCTTGCATAGAGATAAAGAAGACGCTCCTTATAATTCGCACGGTGTCAGAGTTCCCCCTCTTAAAGATTACGTAAACGCAATTCGTGAGGTATGCGAATATTATTCCGTACCGGTTCTTGATCTTTACAAGGACAGCGGAATGCAGCCTGCGATACAAGTTTATAAAGAGCTTTATTTGCCGGATGGATTGCATCCGTCTGACAAAGGCGCTTTGCGTATAGCTTCAATGTTAACGGAGTTTGTTAAAACTCTATAATAAAAAAGACGAGGATTTCACTCCTCGTCTTTTTTTATTTATTCGCAC
>JAZRGJ010000079.1:0-2160 GCA_045644125.1 Eubacteriales bacterium
GATGATGATTTAAAAAGTTTGAAAAGAATGCTATTTTCATAGGCAAACACCTTAACGTATCTTCTTATATATTTTATAAATCACAGTTTTAAAGGAATCGCGCTTCAAACCGCCGAACTTTTTGAGAAGAGGCTTTACGCCGCTCTTTTCGTACGTTTGCCAAAATTCATCGCGAGTTTCGGGACGACAGGTAGGACGTGAGAGCTGGGGCTGCTTTGCCGCTTCTATGCTTCCCGTGATCCTCTCGCCCTCGGTCTTCTCAAACAAGGCTCTGCCCTTGTCGGTGTTGACAAGTATCATTGATACACCAAGCGCATCTTCAAAGCTCTTATCAAGATTTTCGAGTCCCCAATAATCGCTGATCGTAAGGTCGCCAACGCGATTTTTCGAGGTATAAGGGCAACTGTAACAGCTCTCACGAGTGATGTTGTCCGAATAATAAACGTTCATAAATGCGCAAAGCTTTTTGTCGTTCTTCAGCTCGTGACCGTTTTCCAGCTTCGCATAAGATGAGCTTCCGCGCCACGAAATCTTTTTTCTGCGGAAGTTATATTCGGTTACTCGGCTTCGGTATTCTTTTTCCAGCCACTCCATATATGAGCGATAAAATGCGGGAGACGGGACACCGTGGCAGATAATATCCACCGAAAAGAAATTCTCCGCGGGGAGCTTTTTGTTATCAATAAAACGTTTAACGCCGTCAACCTGACAAGGCGTGCCCGTAAACAGCACTCTTCTCCCCTGCTTGAGGTCCTCTGCAATTTGTGAGTAACAAGCGCTCATATCACTGGGAAGATATTTAGTTCCCTGTATTTTTGCGATATCTTCTACCGATTCTCCGCGAATATGGAGGACCGTAAAGTCATTCATCTGCGCCGCGCCGTAAAACACTCCGCCGTCTTTAATGACCGCGTCAGCAAGCGCCGCAAACGCACCGCCAGAGGTGCTTTTCTTTCGCAACCCGTCATTCGCCTTAAACGCGTATACGTCGGCATTGCCTTGGTACTTCTCAGCATCGTTTAACGCAGGGCAGACCTTTTTACACATACCGCAATTGACACATTTATTATTATCGATCAGCGCGATCTTAAATCCCTCGCGATTGCTTGTCAGTTTTATCGCACCTAGCTTACAGACCGCGGCACACGCGCCGCAGCTCATGCAAGTACTGCCCGCAAGCTCTTTTTTTCCGGTTTTCATAGCTTCTTCTAAAAACGTTTTGGAAGAGCTAACGTATTCATTCAAAAGCTTCTTACTTTCTTCATAATTGATAGGCGCAAAATCTTTCTCTATGGGAGAAGAAATCAATCGCTCCGACAAGCCCAGCTTTGCGAGCAAATTCGTTATACGCGAACCGCCGTGTTTGTTGTCAACAATGTAGAAATCCTTTTCAAAGATCAAGGAAAAGGCAGTGCCATGAAATGAGTTTGTAAATACTGTTTTTGCATATTTGAAGGCGTTCAGAAATCCGTCAGGGCCAAACGTGTTGATTTGTTTATGAGTTGCCCCTTTGGTCTTTTCGGTGCAAATTTCAATCAGTTGTAATCCGTGACGGTCAGCGTATTCCTTAGCAAAGGCCGTCAAATTGTCATTATGTATAACACTATAAAGTAAAACGTACTCTTTTTTAATGCGTCGCTTGCCGATAAGCGCTTCGTAATTCGATTTGTCTAAGAGAAATACGGGATCACATACGGTTTCAATCTTTTTGCCGGTGAAAGAAGAGACGTACTGCGCCGTATTTTCCTCTCTTACCGAGCAATAATCCAGCTCGCGAACTAACTTTTTGACTTTTTCTTCGTCTGCGGGCTCATATTTATCCTTGCCTACGCTTGCAGCATAAGAAATTCTCGTTTTTACACCGTTTATTGCTCCAAAAAATATCGGATTGATTCCCTCGGTAATTACGGGATTCCAAATCTGGTCACTGCCACAAACAACGTTATCCAAATTCAGATTCTCAATGTCATACATATTATGACACTTCGGTGTCATCTTTATATTTTTTTTGCGAAAATTGGCAAAAGCCTTAAGCCTCTTATTCTTCCAAGGTGCAGACAAGGCAAGGGCAATACCAAGTTTTATCTTTCGCGGAAGCGTTTTATTTGGCTCGCCGTCCCAAGACTGCTTTAACCACGAAAACAAATGGGCGTTTTTTTC
>JAZRGJ010000080.1:0-13027 GCA_045644125.1 Eubacteriales bacterium
CATTGTCTTCCTAAGACCGCTTGGCCCCCGACTTGTAGTAGCGTCTTGGGCCGAAAAACCAAAATCCGCCGTGATGATGGTGGTGATGATGGCCGCCGCCAAAGCCGCCGCGGTGTCCTCCGCCGCCGAAGCCGCCTCCGCTTCTTCCTCCGCCGCCAGAAAATCCGCCGCCTCTTGCGCCGCCTCCGGGTCCTGCCATAACAAATTCCTCGCTTTCGTAACGTTTTTAATCAAACTTATTTTTGCCAATTATTTAATATTTAAGCGCATTTCTATAGAAATCAAGCTCCGACGTTAACATATAATTCGTCTGCTTGATTTTCCAAAGCAAGTTTTCCTTTGAGCACTGATAAAGCATGCTCGGCTCAAAGCCTATTGAAGAATCCTTTTCAACGATCGGAATGGTTGCCTCTGCGTTCTTTATCTCACGCTTGCCTATTTTCTCAATTGCGAGAATACATTTTCTTATCGTTTCTCTATTCGTTGCGGAAAAGAGCTTTCTCGTTTCTATATACATAAGCTTTGCGTTGCGCGCTGTTTTGTGGCATTTTACTAAAAATTCGCCAAGGTTTATAAGTCTTAAAAGCTCGTTGTTTTTGCGTCCTATGCTCTTGAGAAGCTTGAGCCCCTTCGTATAAAACGATTTTGCAATATCGTTTTCACGCAATTCGTCTTTTATTCTTATGCTGTAAGCTGTTTCGCAGCATCTTCTGGAGCTGTCGAAGCACTCAAGTCCGACAAGGTATATGCGGTTTCCGAAATGCGCGCCGGGTTGGTCCGGGCATTTAAGATTGTTTTTAAGGCATAAGGGGTAAGCAGGGCCTATTCTGAATGGGCCGTACTGGTTTTCGTCGCTTGCGCTATGGTGAGTTATTCCCTCGCTCCAAAGCTTAAGCGCCTCGCAAACCTTTTCGGGCTCTTCGGGCGAAAGCCTTTTTGCAATTTCCGCCATTTTCACTTCAAACGGCGCGCCGCCGATAGTGTAAGCGTTCTTGCCAAGCTCCGTTATAAACGACGGCGTAAAGCCGAAGTGGTGCGATTCCATAAGTCCCGAAAGGCCGCAGCTCTCTCGGAATTCGTTGATTTTTTCAAATCTCTTGTTCCACTGATAAGGGAACGGCTCGTAGGGCGCAACTCCGTAGTCCCAGGTTCTTCCCGCCGTGTTTACCATAGAATAAAGCTTTATTCCGCGGCGCGCCGCAGCCTCCGCTTCGCTGGTGAAATATAAGCCGGGGCCCGTTCTTGTTACCGTGTAGTCGCAAACTCTTTGAGTGGAGTTGCCGAATTCGTATTGCTCAAACATTTCAAAGGTTACGAGCAAGGAAATGTCGGTGGGTAACCTGTCAATAAGCTTAAGTCTGTTTTCCGTGTCAACCCAACCCCAGTTGTAAGTCCAGAAAACAACGTCGGCGTCGGGGCTCACCGCGCGAATAGTGTCTCGCACAAGAGAAATCCATTCTGCGTAATCATGGCAAGGCCACCAACCGGGATATATGCGTCCGTCGGGAATACCGTCCTCCGGCGTCATCAAGTGAGATATGGGCGTAACGTTCGGGTCTTTGCTCGGGAATTCTATAGATTCTCCGACGAAAACTATTCCGCGAAGTCCCTTTATCTCTCTGAAAATCGTGCCGTAAACGTCAGCGTATATTTCCTTTGCGCCCTCTGCTTCGGGGTGCACGAAATTTTTAAGATAGCTATATGCGTAAACGTCAATTCCGTATTTTTTCGCTCTCGTAACTATGTCGTTAAAGTCGCAAGGGCCGTGCGCTGAGTGGTCCTTATCCTTGACGAAAACGAGAATGGCGTCGTATCCGTGGTGAGCGCAAGCGGAAAGGTATTCGTCGGGGTATTGGTCAAGGCCGTAGCCCGAGTGTATCATTCTCGGTGAAAAAGCAGGGCGTCTTTCAATAACGCCAAGGTTTAAATAAGGCTGCTTTTTAGCGTTTAAAGCTTCCTCTATCGCATAAAATCCCTGCGCAATTCCACGCTCGTCATAGCCGAGAATGGAAACTCCGTTTGCCGAAGCCTCGATTTTGAAGCCCATATATCCCTCGCCGAGTCCGAGATTGCCTTTTTCTATTCTGGCAGTAATATCGGAATTTTCGTCGTCGGAAATGCGAGCCTTGATTCCAAAAGCGGATTTTAAGTAAGCGCAAAAATCCTTTGCGGCAAGAGCTGCAACCTCGGTTTTATCTTTGAGATAAACCGACACTTCTTTGTCAAGAGAAAATTCGTCGTCCTTTGGCAAAACGGATTTATCTCTCATGATTCTCGTGTGCATATTACAAATTCTTTTTCTGAAATCGTACTGTTCTTCGCGTTTTAGCATAATTGCCTCCTAAAAGTTTTATGAGTCTATTATATAACCGAAAGCTCTAATTGTCATTATAAAATAGTAATTTAAAATTGCACTATCGTAAAATTAAAAACAAATTTATAAAATACAGTTACTTTAATCTCCGTTTAACTCAAGTATAAGTAAAAACATGCTCTTTGTCAATAAATAAATTATATTTTCTATTGACAAATCAAAAAAAATAGTATAAAATAAGTGCGTTAAACAAAACGGAAGCATAGCTCAGTTGGCTAGAGTACTTGCTTGACATGCAAGGGGTCACTGGTTCGAGCCCAGTTGTTTCCACCAAAAGAAAAAACGGACGGTCTTGCGCCGTCTGTTTTTTGTTTAGTGAAGCTTCGGCTCGACAGATAGCAAACTTCGGTTTGCGAATCCGGTTCGCATATCGTTTTAGGCAAATTCAATAAGCGGAGCTTCTTAATTAAACAAAGCTTGAAAAATTCACGTTTTCGTGTTATACTTATGTATATCAATTTTGAAAGGCGCGGCATATGCTCGACTATACGATAGTTGCAACTCAAAAAACAGTAGACGATATTAAGAAATTTTCGTTTATTTTCGCCATTTTAACACAAGCTCTTTACATAGATTATTTAATCTACGCCACCGTAACGAAGCTGGGATTTTTATGGCTCAATATCACGCTCCTTGCGATAAGCTCGGCGTATTTTATCTTTTTCTTGATAGCCAACGGCAAAAAGGGAAAGCGGATAAAGGAAGTCAAAAGAAGCGCAAGGCACGGCTTTAAAGTGATAAAGATGACGGCAGCAAGCTTTAATCTCGGCGTCCTTTTATACAGCATATGGGCGTTTCCCGAGGAAGTCCAGCCTATTTCCATAGTGCTCGCCACTCTTATGACGGTCGTGCTGGTTTTGCAGCTCGTCCTTGAATTGATTTCGGTTTTTGCCGAAAAAAGAATAAATCTTTTCATTACGGCGCTTAAAGCAGACCTCGAGGTTGTAACGAAGCCTTTGACGGGAGCGCAGAATTTTGTCAGAAAAATCCGAGGCGAAGAGCCAATTTCAAACGACGGCGAGCCCTCGAGCCAAAGAAAAATGCTCGACGGGAGGGTTGCGGAATACCGCGCCGAAAAGCGTGAGAAAAAGCGTGAGAAGAAGGAGAAGCTTATCGATTTTGTGTTCAGAAGAAATCGTATAAGCGAAAAAAGCGAAGCCGAAGATAACGAATTCGCAAAAAAATAAAGCGGCGCTAAAAGAGCGAGGCCAACGCAAAATGCGAGCCTCGCTCTTTTTATAAGAAAATGAATTTTTAATCTATTGTTTCAACGTTTATAAGGTTTGAGTTTCCGCTCTTTCCGTTGGGGTTACCGCCGGTGAGAACTATTCTGTCGCCCTTTTTAACGAGTCCGCTCAATTTTGCAATTCTCTTTGCAAAGTAGAAAAGAACGTCAACCGAAGAGTATTCTTCCGCAAGAGCGGGAAGAACGCCCCAGGAAAGACCGAGCTTTCTGTAGGCTCTTACGTCGGTCGTAATTCCGATTATGCTTATTGACGGACGGAAACGTGAAACCATTCGCGCCGTGCCGCCGGTTTTCGTACAAACGACTATCGCCTGCGCATTCAAATCCTTTGCAAGCGTGCTGGCTGAATGAGAAAGCGCCTCCGAGGAGCTGTTGATTTGGAAGTCCTCGATTTTCTGTATATATTCGGAGTGGCTTTCCGCGCGCTCAACTATCTTTGCCATAGCGCGAACGCTCTCTGCGGGATATGCTCCTGCGGCGGTTTCGCCCGAAAGCATAACTGCCGAAGTACCGTCGTAAACCGCATTTGCAACGTCGGAAATTTCAGCGCGGGTGGGGCGTGGATTGTGTATCATGGATTCAAGCATCTCAGTTGCGGTGATAACGCGCTTTCCGAAAACACGGCACTCTTTAATTATATACTTCTGAATGTCGGGAAGCTCTTCGAAAGGAATTTCAACGCCGAGGTCGCCGCGAGCTACCATGATTCCGTCGGAAACAGCCATTATCTCGTGAAGATTGTTAACGCCCGTGCGGTTTTCAATCTTTGCGATAAGGTCGATATGCTCCGCTCCGTTTGCCTTTAAAAACTCCTTAACGTCGAGCACGTCCTGCGCTCTTGAAACAAAGGAAAGCGCAATAAAGTCAACGTCGTTTTCAATGCCGAAAAGAATATCCTTTTTATCTTGCTCCGAAAGGAAGGTGAGGTTTAAAACCTTGTCGGGAAAATACATTGATTTTCTGTCCGAAAGAATTCCGCCCTCTTCAACCACGGTGTTGAGATAATTGTCAAAAACCTCGGTAACACGGAAAACCATAAGTCCGTTGTTAAGAAGAATTTTATCGCCGGGCTTCAAGTCACGGCAAAGTCCCATATAGCTAACCGCAACTCGAGTGGCGTCGCCAACTATATCCTCTGTTGTGAAAGAAAAAACGTCGCCCGCCTTAAGCTCTACGGACTTATTTTCAAAAGTCTTGATTCTGACTTCCGGGCCCTTCGTATCAAGAAGTATGGGAAGGGGTATATTCTTTTCTTCTCTTACCTCTTTAATCAAATCTATTTTTTGTTTGTGGTCCTCGTAGCTGCCGTGCGAGAAGTTGAGTCTTGCAACGTTCATTCCGGCATCCGCCATCTTGGAAAGAATGGCTTTCGTGCTGCTGGCAGGGCCAATGGTGCAAACAATTTTCGTTTTTTTCATGATTTTCACTCCGATACTTGTTCATTTGCTATTATTTTACCACATTTTGAGCCTAAAATCAACGGAATTTGATTTATTTTTTCAAAAAAGCTCTTGTTAAAATAACCAAAAAAACATTTCAAAAAGAGCAAAAATTCCACTATTTTAACATTGAATTTAGCATAAATTTGTGCTAGAATATCATTTGTGATTTTTTAAAACCTTGCGCGCGAAATTTTCGCGCTATTATTATGCCCAGGCGGCAGAATGGAGTTAAGATGGAAATACTTTTACCGATTTCAATTGCGCTTCTTGCGGGCCTTATGCTCTCTCGTCTTGCAAAGCTTGCGCAGCTTCCCGCAGTAACCGCTTATCTTATCGCAGGCGTTCTTATCGGTCCTTATTGCATTGGCGCAATAGGAGTTGAGGGGCTTGGATTTATAAGCATGGATAACGTAAAGAGCTACTCTATTATATGTGACGTTGCTCTTGGCTTTATTGCGTTTTCTATAGGAAACGAATTCAGACTTTCACAGCTCAAAAAGATAGGAAAACAGGCAACCGTTATAGGCATCGGTCAGGCAATCGTTACGACCGTAATCGTTGACGCCGCGCTTATCGCGCTTCACTTTGCAATGCCCAAAGCTCTTCCTATTCCTGCAGCGATAGTTCTTGGCGCAGTTGCAACCGCAACCGCTCCCGCGGCAACTCTTATGGTCGTCCGTCAGTATAAGGCGAGGGGCCCCGTAACCGATATACTTCTTCCCGTAGTAGCGCTTGACGACGCTGTCGGTCTCGTTGTTTTTGCGGTTTCATTCGGAGTTGCAAAGGCTATCGGAATTGGTCATACGGACGTTTTGTCAATCGTGGTCGAGCCTCTTTTAGAGGTCGTGCTTTCTCTGGTGCTCGGCGCTGTCATCGGCGTTCTTTTCCACCTTTCCGAAAGATTCTTCCATTCTAACACCAAGCGTCTTGGCGTGTCCGTCGCATTCGTTCTTCTTGCCGTTGCGATTTCAAAAATCGACAATCTTTATATCGGAAAATTGCACGTAGTATTTTCTCCTCTTCTCGTTTGCATGATGCTCGGAACCGTTTTCTGCAATATATGCGATTTCTCCGAGGAGCTTATGGGCAGAGTTGATAAATGGGCAACACCCGTGTTGATTCTTTTCTTCGTGTTGAGCGGCGCAGAGCTTGAGCTTTCCGTATTCTCGGATATTTTCATAGTCATTATCGGTGTGGTATACATAATCTCACGCTCAATAGGTAAATGCTCCGGCGCATTTGCGTCGGCAACCCTTATGAAGTGCGATAAGAATATCATAAAATATCTTGGCATAACTCTTCTTCCCCAGGCGGGAGTTGCGCTCGGCATGGCAATCAAGGCGCGCGAGCTTGGCCCGGACGGAGCTATAGTTGCAAATATCACGCTTTTCGCAGTTCTTATTTACGAGCTCGTAGGTCCGCTTCTTACCAAAATCGCTCTTACCAAAGCCGGCGATATTAAGCCCGAGGGCAAACGCAGCGTAAGAAACGAAATAAAAGAAGCAATGGCAAACTCCACTGAGAGTTCCAATTAAAATAACGCATTTAAAAATGAGGCGCAGCCGTAACAGCTTGCGCCTCATCTTATTTATTTAACCGTCTTGGGTTTGTTTTTAAGCCTTTCAATAAATTCGTCCTTATATCTGACGTAATAATCCTTCGTGTTTTCAACGCCGAAAAGCTCGTAAAGGCTGGCTCTTATTCTCGGAGATGCTATAACCGTTCCGTCCATATCGCTTGCGAGTTCTCCGTTACCGATTTTTGCGCCGCCTTGTATTACCGCAAGCCCTTTTTCCGGGAATTCGGAAAATCCGCCGTCAATGCGCTTGAAAAGCAAAGCGTTTTCATAGGCAAAGTTTATAAGCAGGTCTGCATTATCGTAAAGAAGCTTCGTTACCTCGTCGGGCAGTTTTTTGTAGCTTGCCTTGATATTGTTTATCGCTACGAAAGGATTCCATATAAAAGTTATGGCTACGTCACTTGGGATTTTCGTGTTTTTTATAATTTCTATAATAGATTCAATGGCTTTATACAAATTCGGGAACGGATAGCTTTCGTCAAAGAGATGCGAAAGCTTCATCGTGCCGTTGGAGTTCATAAAATTAAATCCGTCGCCGAAAAGCCCCGTTTTTTCGTTTTGTCTTTCAAGAACGTACTTTCTCGCAGCGTCGAGAAGTCCCGCCGATTCAATTTGAAGCTTTGCGCACGAAAGCGTGTTTCCCGTCGCCCATATAGACGCGTTATCAAAGCTCATTGAATCAAGCCACGCAAGAAGCCCCGCTTCGCTTTTCAAATATTCGGGCAAGCTTTCCGAGAGCTCAGCGTTGCGAAGCCTTTCGTGCGGAGTTTTATAAAGCGGCTTTTCGTTAAAGCGGTCAAGAATATCAAGCGCAAAGTTTAAGTCTCGGTCACGGCGTGAGCCGCTTGTTTTTCCCCATTGCGGAAGATAGAAATAACCGTCCTCCACGCTCTGCTTTTCTTTAACCCAAGGCACAAGCCTTTCACGGAAAAAATCGGGGTAACCCTCTTTGAATATTCCGCCGGAATCAAGCACCTCAAGCGCAAAATAAGTCGCCTCTATATCTGGCAAAAGCTCTTTATCAAGGCTTCCGCTTTTCGTGTAGTAAAATGCGCTCGTTTCGGAGTCGTAAACCTCGTATATAAAATCAAGAACCTCTTTCCCGACCAAGCGGTCAAGTTTTTTGAGATTGTCTTTTATCTTAGTCTTTTGCATATCAAGCCTTTCGAATTTTAAATAAAGTTTGTACTGTAATTTTATCACGTTTTATTGACAAAGTCAATATTCTGTGTTATTATAAAAAATAGTAAAAATTACGAATAATTCTTAAAAAGTAGTAAAAACTAATCAAAAACAGGAGTTAGTTATGTCAGTTGCAATAATAACGGGCGCATCAAGCGGCATCGGAAGTGAATTTTGCAAAAATCTTAAATCCATGCTCGGAATAGAGGAATTCTGGTTCATCGCAAGGCGAGAGGACAGAATGGAAAAATTGCGTGATGAGCTTTCCGTGAGGGCAAAAATAATAAAAGCAGACCTTTGCGAAACCGAGGGGATAGATAGAATAAGGCGTGAGCTTGAAGCTGAGAAGCCCGAGGTTTCCTACCTCGTCAACGCCGCAGGCTTCGGTGACTTCGGCGCATTTGATGAAATCCCCGAAACGAGCGTTGCAAGAATGATAGACCTTAACGCAAAAGCGCTCGTTTTGATAACGCATATGGTTATTCCATATATGAAAAAGGGCGGAAAAATCATTGAGCTCGGAAGCGGCTCGTGCTTCACTCCCCTCCCCTACTTCAACGTCTATTCTTCAAGCAAGGTGTTCGTCCTTCATTATACCAAGGCTTTGAATTACGAAATCAAAAAGTACGGACTTACCGCCACTTGCTTCTGTCCCGGCTGGGTTGAAACCGAGTTTATAGATAAGGCGCTTCTTGACGGAAAAACGACTCATCCTAAAAAAATGAAGCCGATGCTCTCCGCCGAAAAGGTCGTTAAGGGCTGCATAAAGGCCGCAGAGCGAGGAAAGAAGATGTACGTCGTTAACTGGTTTACGAAAATGCAGCACACGCTTTTTAAAATTCTCCCCGACTGCATTTTAACACGCCTTTGGCTCAATATGCTTGAAAAACCGAAAAAGGAAGACTGATATGGCAAGACAGAATTTTAAAGCAGGAACTCTTTTAGCGCCCCTGCCTGCCGTTATGGTAAGCGTTGGGCGAGGAGAAGAAAAAAATATAATTACGGTTGCTTGGTGCGGAATTCTCTCCTCGGACCCGCCAAGAGCGTATATTTCCGTGCGCCCTACAAGACATTCTCATAAGATTCTTCGTGAAACGGGCGAATTCGTTATAAATCTCACCACGGAAGCGTTAGCTCTCGCAACCGATTATGCGGGAATTTATACCGGCGCTAAGGTTGATAAATTTGAAAAGTGCAATCTTACGGCAATCGAAAGCAAATGCGTCGGCGCGCCTACGATAGAGGAATCTCCCCTTGCGCTTGAATGTCGTGTTTTCGACGTGATAGAAAGCGGCACTCACGATATATTTATGGCAGATATTCTTTCCGTTTCGTGTGACGAAAAAATACTTGACGAAAAGGGCAGAATTTGCTATGATAGAGCAGGACTTTTAGCGTATTCCCACGGCGAGTATTTTGCTCTCGGCAAAAAAATCGGAAGATTCGGCTTCAGCACCGACAAAAAAAGCAAAGCTCGACTTCAAAACCGCGCCAACGGAGGCAAGCCCCCATTGAAAAAATCTTTTGACAGGGGGAAAGCTAAAAAATGAAAGATTTAAATTCGGAAAAGATAAGGGAAAGAGTTCTTTCTCTCATTGATTCGGAGTTTGAAAGCGACGTTGCCTTTGAAAAAGAGATGGAGCTTCCGCCCAAAACGGTTAATAACTGGCGGCGTAAACTTTCAACCTCGTTTATGAAAATTTTGCCCAAGCTCTCGGAGAGATTCCGTGTAAACGTCGGCGAGCTTCTCGATATGCCGATTATAGGAGAATCCTCGGAGCTTTCGGAGGACGAAATTCACATTCTGACGCTCTACAGAAAATCAAGAACGCTTCCCGTGAAGTTAAGACATTCGCTTTCGGAAAGCATAGAAAGCATAATAAATCTCTATCTCAAAACCACGGCGGAGCTTAAGCCGAAGGAAAAGAGAAGCAAGTCAAAACAAGATTAGGTGAAAGGAAAAATTATGAGAATAGTTAGTTCAAGTGATATACTCGAAGAAAAATACGGAATTGAAGAAGCGATAAGGCTCACGAAAGAAGCGGGCTTTGAGGGCATTGACTACGCAATGAGCGAGGCAGCTTACGGTGACGATTATCTTCTTCACGCAAAGAAAATAAACGACGCTTGCGAAAAATACGGAATTCCCGTAGTCCAGCTTCACGGCCCTATCCCGAAGTACCAGCTTCACGAAACCGAGGCGAGAGCCGAATTTATGAGAAGAGCGGGGCGAGCAATTGAATTTGCCGGGCTTATCGGCTCGAAAAATTGCGTTTTGCACCCCATGCGAGTTGCAAAGGGTAACCACGAAGAGCAGCTTTCGATAAACCTCGCTGAATACAGCCCCTTGATTCCGCTTGCCGAAAAGGCGGGAATTAAAATCGCAATTGAAAATATGTGCAGCTTTAAGGTTAACGAGTTTGGAGAGCCCGTAAAGCACGTTTGCAAATCTGCCGAGGAGCACGCAAAATATATAGACGCATTCAAAAGCGATGCGGTAACCGCTTGCTTTGACACGGGACACGCCGCAGCGTCAAGTGAGGAAATCTGCGAATTCGTAAGAGTTCTCGGAGATAGACTTACTGCGCTTCACGTTCACGATAACGACTGCCAGCGGGATTTGCACACGATTCCCTATAACCACAGCGTCAAGTTTGATCCCTTTTTGACGGCGCTTGCCGATATAGATTATAAGGGAGATTTCACGCTTGAATGTATATATTACATAAGAAACATTCCCGAAGCTCTCTGGTTTTCAAACCTTAAGTATCAGGCAGACGTTGCCCGTTATATGAGAGACGAAGTGCTTCGCCGTAAAGAAGAGAGAAAAAACAAGTAATAGTCAGAGGATAGAAAATGAAACGCACAGATTTAAGAAACATAGCAATAATAGCTCACGTTGACCACGGAAAAACCACTCTCGTTGACGAAATGCTCCGCCAAGGAGGAATTTACCGTGAAAATCAAGAGATGGCAGACAGAGTAATGGACTCTAACGACCTCGAGCGCGAGCGTGGAATAACCATACTTGCGAAGAACACTGCAATTTACTATAAGGACGTTAAAATAAACGTAGTTGACACCCCCGGCCACGCAGACTTCGGCGGCGAGGTTGAGCGTATTCTCAAAATGGTAAACGGCGTAATTCTTCTCGTTGACGCTGCGGAGGGCCCCATGCCTCAGACGAGATTCGTTCTTGAAAAGGCACTTTCAATGAATCACAGAGTTATTGTCGTAGTAAATAAAATCGACCGCCCCGACGCCCGCCTTGACGAAATAGGCGACGAGGTGCTCGAGCTTCTTCTCGAACTCAACGCAACGAACGAGCAGCTCGATTCCCCGATGCTCTTCTGCTCGGGCAGAGCCGGAACGGCTTCCTTTGATCCCCACACGCCCGGCACGGATTTGACGCCCCTTCTCGATACTATCCTCGAATATATGCCCTCCCCCGAGGGAGAGGAGGAAGATCCTTTACAGCTTCTCGTTTCGGCTATCGACTATAACGAATTCGTCGGAAGAATAGGCATAGGCAGAGTTGAGCGCGGCGTAATAAAGCAGGGACAGGGTGTTTCCATATGTAACTACCATAATCCCGACGCAAAAACAAGACCTGCTAAAATAGTTTCCATTTACCAGTTTGACGGACTTAAAAGAGTTCCCGTTACCGAGGCCTCCGTCGGCGATATAGTTTGTTTCTCGGGCTGCGAGGATATTTCAATAGGCGACACGGTTTGCTCGCCGATGAAGATTGAGCCTCTTGAATTCGTCAAGGTAGGCGAGCCTACGATGGAAATGACTTTCTCGGTAAACGACTCTCCCTTTGCGGGAAAAGAGGGTAAATTCGTAACCTCACGCCACCTCCGCGCACGCCTCTACAGAGAGCTTCTTAAAGACGTTTCCCTCCGTGTTTCCGACGGTGAAACGACGGATAGCTTCCGCGTTGCCGGAAGAGGCGAAATGCACCTTTCTATCCTTATTGAAAATATGCGCCGAGAGGGATACGAGCTTTGCTGCTCAAACCCGAGAGTTCTTTATAAAGAAATCGACGGCGTAAAATGCGAGCCTATCGAGGACGTTATAATCGACGTTCCCGAAATGTACGTCGGCTCTGTAATGGAAAAGCTCGGTTCAAGAAAAGGAACGCTCGTTGATATGCAGCTCCACGGCACACGTCAGAAGCTCTTCTATTCAATTCCCACCCGTTGCCTTTTCGGCTACAGAAGCGAGCTTCTCACCGATACTCGCGGCGAGGGACTTATCTCAACCATTTTCGCAGGCTACGAGCCTTTCCGCGGCGAAATCAAAACGCGCTTCACCTCATCGCTTGTCGCATCCGAAACGGGTACGTCAACAACCTACGGTCTTTTCCAGTCGCAGGATAGAGGACCTCTCTTTATAGGCCCGGCAACTCCCGTTTACGAGGGTATGATAGTAGGTGAGAACCCCAAGCCCGACGATATTGAGGTAAACGTCTGCCGCGAGAAGCACTTGACGGCGATTCGTTCCTCGGGCGCTGACGAAAAGCTCACTCTTATAACGCCCGTTCAGCTTTCGCTTGAGGAGGCTATTGAGTTTATCAACGACGATGAGCTTATCGAGGTAACTCCTAAGAGCATAAGACTTCGTAAAGTGGTTCTTGATACGCCCTCGCGTAAGAGAATCCAGGCGCAGAAGCGCGCGGCTCTTAAAGAGGGAAAATAATTTTGATACGGTAATAATTTATAAAGGAAGCGAAGCTCCGAAGCCTTATTGGGCGGAGTCCGCTTCCTTTTCCTTTAGGAGAAAAACGAGCTTCCTTGAAGAAATCGCAAGTACTGCCAAGGATAAAAAGGTCACGAAAATCCGTATTATAATATAGTCCTTAAAAACGTAAATGAAGGCGGATGTAAATATTAAAAGCAAGAGGTTTTGAAAAGCTTTATTTACATTTACTATATATTCTCCGCTGATTCGCTTGATATTTTTTATTCCGAGCGCCGATAAAAATACAGCTCCCGATAAGGTTACCACACAGATGGCGGCAATCGGCAAGCGCCGTATTAAGAGAAGGTCGAGTAGGAAAACCGAGGCTGCGGGTATTATTCCCGATGAAAGAACGCCACCGATTTTCTCGTTTGCTATCGCAATGCTTGATGCGCATTGAGCGAGTAATAGCGGTATCGGAATCAGCGCGCTTATGAAGAGCGTCGGAAGCGCCCATTCAT
>JAZRGJ010000081.1:0-1801 GCA_045644125.1 Eubacteriales bacterium
GAGTTGTAGCCGCTGAGCATCTTCTTAATTTTATATTCCTCACAGCTTGCGTCAAGGAAAGCGAGAATGGAATCGATTTCTTCTTCATCGTCGGTGATTTCGGTGAGATAACCTGCGTTCTTAAGATTTTTTTCAATCTTCGAAAGGCTGGTCGTTTCTTTTATGCTATCAGAATCGATAAGACACGAAGTCAGGCAGAAAAGCAACGTTGCGAGCATAATTATAATTGAAATTATCTTTTTCATCTTAATTTCTCCGAGAGTCTTAAATTGAAATTCAAAATCATTTTGCAAAGAGGGAATCGCTTTATAATGGAAAAGCGAGCCTTAACGGCTCGCTTCGCCTCTGCCTTGCCGACGTTTCGGTACCACGGCAGGGCTTTAAATTAAATTATTTGGTTGCAGCTTTGATAGCTTTCTTGGAACCGATAAGTACGCAAGAACCCTTCTTTTCAACTTTCATTTCGTCAAGTTCGCTTTCTTCGAAGAACTCTTCGATGTCTTTAGCGAGCTTGCCAGCCTTGAACATACCGCACTTGATGATGCTAACGGATTCAAAATCTTCGTTTGCAGCGGTCAAGATTTCCTTAACCTTGTAATCATCATAGTCGAGATCAAGAGTTTCGAACATTGCTTCGATATCGTCTTCGTCGTCGATAACTTCTACTTCGTAGTCAGCGTCCTCGAGTTTGTCTTCGAACTTGGAGATGCTAGCGCAAGAAACGAAGCAAAGAGCGGTCATGCAGAGCATGAGCATGAGAGCAAGAATCTTTTTCATTTTTGTTTCTCCTAACGTTAAGAAATAAAATTTTAAAGTGTGCGACAAAGAAAGCCTTCGCACCGAAAACGATAGCTTAAACTGCCGCCAAACAAACCACTGAATCAGTTTGGTAATACAATTGTAACATATTGTTCTTTAATTGTAAATAGGTTTTATGAAAAAATATTAACAAATTTTTAAATTTAGTCGTTAAATCTAATTTTTATGCACGCCTTTTGGTTATTTTTACAGATTTAAGTGTTTATTTTCGAAGTTTTATGCATATTTAGGTTGAAAAATCTTTCTCAATCCATGATTTTATAACTTGATAATGGCTTCTTGGCGAGGGGAGCATCTTTTCAAGCCGCTTATACATATATCTGTCAAATCTCCTTGCGTAGCCGTATAAAACGTCGCTTGTCACAAGCTCACGCAGCTTGATATATTGCGCGGCGCTCAAGCTAAGCGTTTCGCATCCGGGAATTTCAATCGGCGCATATTTTTCCACACGGTGCGGCAAGGTTTCCTCGATTTCCGCCACAGACCTCGGGGGAGTGGGGGATAGCAAAATTTCCTCTTCTTCCTTTTCTTCCTTTTCCTGCAAAGCGTCGTTTTGCGGCATGAGCGCGCGAACGCCCTTCACCTTTTTCTCCTTGGATTCGTATTTTTCTATAAGCTTCTCACGGTACAGTTTATTAAAAATTCTCACGACCGTTCTTCTTGAAATTCCGAGCGTGTCCGCAACGTATTGCTGCGAGCCGTAAAAAACGCCGATTTCTCCTTGCGTGAATGAATATATAAGAGCGTAGACGGACATCTCGTTTAAAGACAGTCCGAGCTTCAGCATAAAGTTTTGTATGTGAAAATTCGTATGTTTGTTTTCGTGGCTTTTCTTCATTAAATCTCCTTGTTTTTTTGGCTTTTTATTTTATTGTAACATACGAAAAGCTCCGTGTAAGTATGGACCGCTTCCAAAGATTTTTTGAAAACGCCCTATAAAATTGTGCAAAGTATACAAAAAACAGCCCTTTTTTGAGGGGCG